>NZ_JBHVUV010000004.1:0-226937 GCF_042883905.1 Kitasatospora sp. NPDC058170 | reverse complement strand
CCTGTGTCGCCCTGGTGGGGGGGGGGTGGGGGGGCCCTCCCACGCCGGGGGGGGGCGCGGTTTTTTTGCCGCGGGGGTGTGGGTGGGGGGGGGCCCCCACCCCCCACTCCAGGGGGTGTCACGCAGGAGGAGGCGGTACGACACGGAGCCCGATCGCCTCGGCTGCGACGGTCATGGCGGCGTCGAAGTACGCGGGGTGGTCCGTGATCACCTCGTTCAGGTGACCGAACAGCTCGAAGCTGATCGTGCCGATCAGGGAGATCCACAGGGTGAGCGACCGCTCCACCAGGTCCGCGTACGGTTCGGCCGGCGCCCCGCCCGCGCCGTCGAGCACCTGCTGGGTGACGAGTCTCGGCCCGGGGAGCGGCTGCGCGGGGGGCCGCAGGAGGCCCGAGCTGTGTGCCTCGACGACGAGACCGGCCATCAGACGGGTGACCCGGGTGGCGGGGTCGACCGTGTCGGTGGGGGCCTGGTAGCCGGGGACGGGCGAGCCGTAGACCAGGGCGAACTCGTGCGGGTGGGCCAGGGCCCACTGGCGGACCGCCCGGCATGCGGCAAGCCAGCGGACGCCCGGATCGGCGGGCGCCGCGGACGCCGCCGCTGACTCCGCGGCCGCTCCGACCGCGTTGAACGCGTCGATGATCAGCGCGGTGAGCAGCGCGTCCCGGCTGGGGAAGTAGCGGTACAGCGCAGAGGAGGCCAGGCCCAGGTCGCGCGCCACCGCGCGGAGCGAGAGCGCGGCCGCCCCGGTCTCGGCGAGCTGGCGCGTGGCGGCTTCCTTGATCGCGCGAGTGAGCTCGGCGCGGGCCAGCTGCCGCGCGGTCTGCGATGCCGTCATGCCGTCCATCCTGTCATTCAAGAGCAGTGCACACAACAGAGAGCACTGCTCTTGACTTCTCCCCGCCACTGCGAGAACACTCCTCAACGAAGAGAGCACTGCTCTCTCAATTCTCCGGGAGGGATCTCCATGGCACGGCACATCGTCATCGGCAAGGGCCCCGTCGGCGCCACCACGGCGCGACTGCTCGACGAACAGGGGCACGAGGTCGTCGTCCTGAGCCGCTCCGGCGGCGACGGGAGCACGGCGCTCGACGTCACCGACACGGCGTCACTCCGGCAGGCCACCAAGGGTGCCGACGTGATCTACAACTGCGCGAACCCGCTGTACCACCGGTGGCCCACCGACTGGCCGCCGATCGCGAACGCCCTCCTCGACGCGGCGGAGTCCCGCCGGCTCGGTGCTGGTGACGATGGGCAACCTGTACGGCTACGGACCCGTCGACGCTCCCATCACGGAGGACCTGCCGCTCGCGGGCACCGGCACCAAGGCCCGGGTCCGCATCGGCATGTGGCGCGACGCGTTGGACCGGCACCGGGCCGGCCGGATCCGCGCCACGGAGGCGCGGGCCTCGGACTTCTTCGGGCCCGGCGTCACCGAGGCCGGCCACCTCGCCCAGCGGATGATGCCCGCGCTCCTGGCCGGCCGTGCGGTCAGGCTGATCGGCAATCCGGACGCACCGCACAGCTTCACCTACATCCCCGACATCGCCCGTGCGCTCGTACGACTCGGTACCGACGAGCGGGCGTGGGGACGCGCCTGGCACGTTCCCACCGCCCCGCCGCTGTCGACCCGGGAGGCGGTCCGGCACCTGTGCCGGCTGGCGGGTCTGCCGCCGGCCAGGGTCGGCCGGATCCCCTGGTGGCCACTCCACCTGGCCGGCCTGGTCAACCCCATGCTCGGGGAACTGCGGGAGGTGCAGTACCAGTTCGACCGGCCGTTCGTGCTCGACTCCCGGGCGTACACCGCGACCTTCGGCGAGGTGGCGACCCCGATCGACGAGGCGCTGGGGGCAACCGTCGAGTGGTGGCGGGCGCGGCTCAGCCGGTAGCGCCACGTGCGCGGCATCGGCTGCCGGGCCGTGCAGCCCCTGCGGCGAGGTCAGGAGCGGGCCGAAGCGCGCTCAGCGAATCAACTCTGAGCGCAGCGTGGCGTGGAGCGACGCGGTGCAGTCCACTCTCCGAGGAAACGATGACGATCCGCCTCTGGCACCGCCCGCTGGTACTGCTCGCCGCGGCCATGGCGGCCCTCGCCCTGGCGTCCGCCGTCGGCCTCGCGGTCGACGACCGGATCCTGGCCGGGGAGCCGATCTGGCTGAAGCCCTTCAAGTTCTCCCTCTCCATCGCGATCTACTCGGTGACCCTCGCGTGGATGCTGTCCCTGGGCCGCCCGGTCCCCCGCTGGGTCCGGTGGCTCGGGACGACGATCGTCGCCGTCAACGTGATCGAGATGGTGGTCGTCGTCGGCCAGGTGCTCCGCGGCAGGCGGAGCCACTTCAACATCGCCACACCGCTGGACGCCGGCCTCTGGTTCGCGATGGCCGCCTCGATCGTCACGTTGTGGCTGGCCAACCTCGGCATCGCGGCCAGGGTGTTCCGCGAGCGGGCGGGGGACCGCGCGGCCACCTGGTCCGTCCGGCTCGGCCTGCTCCTCGCACTGGTGGGCATGGCGCTCGGCTTCCTCATGACCAGCCCGACCCCTGCCCAAGTCGGTGCCATGCGCAGCGGGGCCGCCGTGGGCATCGTGGGGGCGCACAGCGTCGGCGTCGCCGACGACTCGCCCGGCATAGCCATGACCGGCTGGAGCAGTACCGGTGGTGACCTGCGCATCCCCCACTTCGTCGGAATGCACGCGCTGCAGGCCGTCCCGCTCCTCGCCTGGCTGCTGATCGGACTGTCCCGACGGTTCCCGCGGTTGGCCGACGAGCGGACGCGCCTACGCCTGGTCCTGGTGGGGGCCGGGACGTACGCGGGCGTGCTGGCGATCCTGACCTGGCAAGCGCTGCGCGGCCAGTCGCTCGTCCACCCCGACGGTGCGACCCTGGCGGCCGTGGCCCTGCTGGCCGTGGGAGCGGTGGCGTCCGTTGTGGCGGTCGCCCGGCACCACCAGGTGCCACCCGGCGCCGCACAGCAGCGCCGGCGTGACCGGCCGCCCGGTCGCGCCGAGTTGCACCCGCGTCGCGGCGGCCTGACCGAACGCCGAGCCCACCGCCACCTGCGTCCGGGGACCTTCTTCGCGCCGGCCCATCCGCGTGAGGACGCCGGTACCGTGACCGCCGTGCGCGGGCACTGCGCGTCGATCATCATGCGCGAACCGGCTGGAGATCACTCGACCGAGTCGCCTCAACCGACCCGATGTCCACCATGATCGGTACGACAACGGCGCTTCTCAGAGGTCGCGTGCAACCTTGTGGATCAGCTTGCGAGAATCGCTCTCGCTTGTCGGCGAGCGTTTGGGTCTCGGGTGATGGATGGGGTGTTTGCGCGGCCCTCGCTCGCT
This sequence comes from Kitasatospora sp. NPDC058170, assembly GCF_042883905.1. Classification (NCBI taxonomy): domain Bacteria; kingdom Bacillati; phylum Actinomycetota; class Actinomycetes; order Kitasatosporales; family Streptomycetaceae; genus Kitasatospora; species Kitasatospora sp. NPDC058170. The sequence continues at coordinate 223,600 of NZ_JBHVUV010000004.1, read as the reverse complement.
GAGCGGGGGCCGCGCGAACGGGGCAACCCCACGGAGCAGGGCCGTGACGGACCCATGGGAAGGAGCCACATCATGCCCGCGTTCCACGAGCCGGGTTTCGACCGCCGCGATTTCATCCTGCGGCTGCGGGACCACGGCAGGGAGAGCGGATCGACGCTCGACACGCTGTGGTGGCTGTCCGTCGAGCTGGGCGCCGACGACGGCACCCCCCGGAAGACGTACTTCATGTTCGACATCCTCTGTGAGGCGTTCGAGATGGGGATCTCGGGTGCCTCGGCCGCGACGGCGTGGCACCGCCTCGACCTCGGGGGCTCGATGTCGGACGAGCGTGTCCTGGCCCGGCTCGGGCCGCGGCTCGTGCCCAGGACAGTGGACATCGTCTTCGAGCCCTGAGCACGCCCGCCCCCTTTCGCCGTGCCCACCGCCGTCCACCGGTGCTCCCTGGTTCCGGCTGGTCGCAGGGCTGAACGACCTCGTTTGCACGGTGGTAATCGACTTGCTGCCCGCCCCGGCGGGCGGGCAGGCTCTGGATCATGCTTGAACTACGCGCCTTGACATCAGACGACTGGCCCCTTTGGCGGGAGTTGCGACTGGCTGCCCTTGCTGAGGCGCCCTACGCGTTCGGATCGACACTGGCCCAGTGGCAGGGATCCGGAGACCTGGAGGAGCGCTGGCGTGCCCGCCTGTCGATTCCCGGCGCGCACGATCTCGTCGCGCTCCTCGACGGCCTTCCGGTGGGTATGGCCAGCGGAGTGCCGGGCGAGGGGGCGGAGAAGGTGGAGTTGATCTCGATGTGGGTCAGCCCCACGGCTCGGGGCAAGGGTGTGGGCGACTGCCTGATCGAGGCGGTCGAGCGGTGGGCGGTGGAGCGCGGCGCCACGACGCTGCGGTTGGCCGTCATGCCGGACAATCGCACGGCAACCGCGCTCTATGAGCGGCGCGGTTTCACGGACACGGGTGAGCCCGGCGATCTTCTGCCCGATGGCGTCGGCCGGGAGCGGGTCATGGCGAAGAGCCTGACCGCTGTCTGATCTCCGCATCCGGGCACGGCGGGACCCCTCACCTGGTCAGGTGTTTGCGGCGCGGCCCTCGCTCGCTGAGCGAGGGCCGCGCTTGTTGGGGGCCTTGGAGTGGGAAGTCGGCGGGTCCGACTTCCCACTCCAAGGGGTGAAGGGGCAGTGTCAGGTGGTGGGGTTGGTGTGATGGTCGAACTCGCCAGCTTTGGCGCCTTGGAGGAACGTGGCGAACTTGGCGAGGGTGGTGCGGATGATGATGTCGCCGTCGTCGGATTCGCGGAGTTCGACCAGGCCGTCGGCCGTGCGCACCTCGACACAGTTGTCACTCGCGCCGGAGTAGCTTGACTTCTGCCACACGGAACTAGTCATGCTTGCTTTCCATCTCCTTCTTGATGAGCTGGATCAAGTCCCGTGACTTCTCCTCCGAGAATGCCGTGGACTCCATCCGGGCGAGGAGCACTCGAAACCTTGCGAGATGCGCTGGGGCATCGAAGAGTTGAATGCCGTGACCGGTGTCCATCTGAGCGGCGTCCAGCTCGGTGACTGGCCCCTCTGCATAGGTGAAATTCTCGCTGGGACTTGGGATCGCATCTGCGTGGAAGGGGACCACGCGGACGGAGACTCTGGAGTCCTCGGAGTCTTCGATGAGGGCGGCGAGCTGATCGGTATGGGTCTTCAGGTCGCTGAACTTCATGCGAAGTGCCGCCTCGTGGATGAAGGCAGAGTAGGGCACAGCTCCAGAGCGGACCACACGCTGTCGCTGCATGCGAAAGGCGGTTCGGAGATCAACCTCATGGCGAGCTGGCGGCGGGTATGCCTGGGCGAAAAGCGCTGAGGCGTATGCGCCTGTCTGAAGAAGTCCGGGGATGAAGGTGGTCGTGTACGTGAAGAGTCTCCGGGCATGGCTCTCAAGCTCTGCGACCTCAAGGAAGTCTGTTGCCAAGGGTTCGCGGTACTCCTCCCACCAGCCGGGCTTCCCACGATCAGTGATGATGTCGGCGAGCGCATCGACCAGTGGCTGGTTGGCGCACATGCACGTTGCGGCGATGGTGCGCAGGCGCTCCACGCTGATGCCGATCTTTCCCGACTCCATCTGCGTCACCTGGGCTGGGTTCATCCCGACGGCTCTGCCGAGCTGGCTCCCGCCGAAACCAGCCTGCTCACGCATCCTTCGCAGCTCAACGCCCAGCCTGCGTTGACGGAGTGTTGGGTTCGTGCGGGCCATGGGTTCCTTCCGGACAAGGGTGGTCCCAGTCTGCCGCGCTGGCCGCGCACGGGTCTATCCAGTCCCGCAGTTGCCACGTTAGAGGGAATATCTCGAATCCATGGAAAATTTACCATGATCGTGCGATACGGTCATGGAACATCGTCCGATGGATCGTCAGTAACGCCTGTTTTCAGGGCAGTAGGCGCCTGCTGCCCTCGCACCGCAGAGCAGCCATGTCCTGGCCTGGCTCACGGTGACGCATCCGCCGGTGATCGACGAACCCCACTCCACTGACCTCATCCGGAGGTTCCCTCATGTGCGCCTTCAGCCAGCACAACCCGCACAACCCGCCCGACTGGTCCGCCGCCCGCGAGGAGCTGCGTGACGCCCTCTCCCTCGCCGACTGGCCGGACGGCCTGATCGCCGACGCCGAACTCGCCCTTCACGAGCTGTACGTCAACGCCTGGCGCCACGCCGGCAGCCCCGCCCCGACCGTGGTCGTCGTCCTCCTCGGTGCCACCCGCACCCTGCGGGTCTCCGTCGCGGACGACAGCCCCGTCCTGCCCGAGCCCCGTCTCGCCGCCGACCCCTACGAGCTCTCCGGCCGGGGCCTGCACCTCGTCCGCTCCCTCACCCACCGGTTCGGCGCCAACCCCCGTAAGAACGGCAAGTGCGTCTGGTTCGAGCTGGACTGCGCCGCATGAGCGCCGCCCGCCGCGAGCCGATCGCCCCGGACGACCCCCGGATGCGCGACTACACCGACGCCCAGATCACCACCCTCCTCGGCGAACTCCACACCCGGGGAGCGAAGTTCGGCATCCGCTGGGGCTCCGCCGCCACCCTGGGCGGCACCGTCGACGGCCGGATCCTCATCGACTTCGGCAACGCCCCCGTCGCCACCCTCCTCAACCTCCTCCACCTCCTCCGCGACACCGAGAGGAACGACCTGTGGGAGTCCTGATCCCCCTCGTCACCGAGGCGATCCACACCGAGCGCACCACCATCGCCTACCTCGCCGTCGAGCAGGCCCCCGACGCCGCCGTCCAGCTGCGGGTGGCCGTCGACCTCGACATCCAGGCGGGCCCCGGCGAGCACCTCGCCCTCCCGCTCACCCGCGACCAGGCCCACGACCTCCTCGACGCCCTCGCCGCCCACCTCGGCCAGCGCGTCATCGGGATCCGCCGATGAGAACCGGCACCGCGAGCTTCCTCGTCGGCGCCGCCCTCCTCACCCTCCTTGCGCTGGCCCTGGCCACCGTCGCCCTCGGCGTCATCACCGCCCTCAAGGTCAACGACGACCCGCACACCCTCGCGCCGCCCAAGCCGATCACCCGCCACGGCCGCTGGGAACTGCGCCAACTCCCCGACGGCACCACCGAGTACGCCTGGATCGCCCGCCAGGCCGGCCACTACGGCCCCGAAACCCACCACCGCAACACCACCAACCCCACCCCCCAGGGCCGCCACCGCATACCCACCTGACCCCACCCACGGCAACGGGCCCCCGCCACCGAGGCGGGGGCCCGCCGCCATGAGCGGCAGGAAAACCGGGAACGTCAACGACGACGAGGCCCCCACCGAAGGAGTCAACGTCAGTGCCGGAGTTCGTCCCGCAGCAGAAGATCACCGAATTCATCAACGACGGTTTCGAGCACACCGCTTGGCGGCTGGAGACCAGGACGGGCTACCTGTCCGACCAGCTGATGCCCTCCTACGCTGAGTTCCTGCGGACGGGGGACACCGCCGGGGAGGTCGGGCACCCCTGGTTCGGGAATGTGCGCCGCATGATCGGCAAGGGCAAGCGGTTCGAGCGCGTGCGCCTGGTGGACAACCCGCCGACCGAGGGGCAGCGCTACCTCCTGGCCTGTGCCCGGACGAACGTGGCGGCCGGCGAGGACATCCGCTGCATGTGGCGCTCCGATGCCGAGGCGGCGGGTCTGGCCGGACTGTCCGACTTCTGGCTCTTCGACTCCCGCACGGTGGCCCGCTTCCACTTCGAGGGCGATCGGACGGTCGGGATGGAACTGGTCACGGACCCCTTGGAGGTCCTCCGGGCCTGCCAGGTCCGGGACGCAGCCTGGCACCACGCGGTGCCCTACGCGGACTTCCTCGGTCAGGTAACTTCCGCCATGTGAGCACCGACTACCAGCAGGCAAGGGTCGCTCTCGGTACCCGGATGCGCGAGCTCCGTGCTGAGAGCAGCCTTTCGGGGCGTGCCCTGGCAGCCCGCCTGGCCTGGCCGCAGTCGAAGGTCAGCAAGCTGGAGACCGGCAAGCAGACGCCCACGCTCGCCGACGTGCGAGCGTGGGTGGAGGGCACGGGCCGGCCGGATGCGGCCGACGAGCTGGTGGGCCGCCTGCGGACCCTTGAGACGCAGTACCGGTCATGGCGCCGGCAGCTCGCCGGCGGATATCTCCCAGTGCAGGAGGCGCACGCTGCGCAAGGCGGAAGAACTCGTGTCCGCCGGTCCTTCGACCCGACGCTGATTCCCGGCCTGCTGCAGACTGCCGGGTACGCCCGTGGTGTGCTGTCGAGGTATACGACGGTGCATCCGGCTATCCGTGATGTCGAGGCCGCGGTGCAGGCCCGCATGGCCCGCCAGAGGGTGCTCAAGGACCGTGGTCGGTCCTTTCACTTCCTGGTGTGGGAAGCGGCCTTGATCTCCCGGCTGTGCCCACCCGTGGTGCTCGCAGACCAGCTGGAGTGCCTGGTGCCATGGTTGGTCCCGGGGCGAGTTCGGTTGGGGGTCATTCCCCTCGACGCCGCGCTGAGTGTCCCCGCCGGCGTCGGCTTCTCGATCCATGACGATGAGCTGGTCATTACCGAGTCCTGGCATGCGGAGATGTGGCTGGACGATCCGGAGGACGTGGCGCTTCACCGTCGGGCGTGGGATGAGCTGGAGACGAGTGCCGCCTACGGCCCTGACGCGCACAGGCTCCTTGCCCGTGCTCGCCGCCGCGCTACGGCGTGAGAATCGTTGGGAATCACCAACCATGTGCCGGGCCGGGCCGCCATACCGTCGTAGTGATGGAGCATCACTGACGGTAGTTCTGTGCCGAGAGCTGCGTACTTGGAGCCAGGCTGTCTGCGGTGCGCCACCGCGCGGGGACGGATTCCCCGCGGTGTCGAACAGGAAGGGCACTGCAGTGAGTGGCCTGTACGAGATCGAAATTCAGCCGGGGCTGACCGCCTATAAGGCGTGCGGCGGCAACCAGCAGTCCGAGCACGAGACCTGCGCCACCCTGCGCGAGGTCCCCGGCGTGACGGGTGGCCTGTGGGTCATGGGCGACACCAAGCGTCCCGGTGCCGAGTTGAGGTTCAGCACTGCCGAACTGGAGGCGGCGGGAATCGACCCGTCCAGGTTCGACACCGCCGTCTGACGCATCGTGCAGGCAGGTTGAGTCGCTGCTCCCCACACCAGTGGGGGGCAGCGACCAGCCCTTCCCGAGGTTGGGCGTGCATGGACCACTGGAACAGGCCTGGCCTTCACTGGCACGGGTACGCATGGGTCGGCAGTAGGCGGCCCGAGGACATCGAGCGGCGTCCCCCCGAGCTGCAGAATGGCGCGAGGCCTCTCTGGCCGGGCCTGGCGCCTCCGCTGGAGCTCATGCACTGGCTCGCCAAACCGGCGGCGCAGATCAGGATCACGACTGGTGAACCGGCGGAGGTGCTGGAGTGGTTGGGCAGGCAGCTTGCAGGCTCCCCGGCGCTGGAAACCGACCTTGCATCGGCAGTCCGGCTGGACCATGCCCGGACGTTTCTCGGCACTTTCCCGCACGATGTGGTGTGGACGTACTGGACTCGTGGCCAACAGCTCCGATCGGTGGCCGCTGTGTCCTGTCCCCGGACGTTCAGTCCGACTGGCGAGATGCCACCGGCCTGTCCGTTGCAGCGTCGCTGATTACTGACCAGTCCAGTCGACGATCTCCGCTGGAAGGTCGATCACATGTGCTGAGCTCGGATTATCCGTGGTTGTGCCGTCCATCTCGCGGTTGCGCCGCTCAGTGCGCGGCCGGCCGGGTGGCGGGCTGGAGGCGGAACGAGAGGGCTTCCAGGAGGCGCTTGCGCCCGGTCTTCTGGACGGCGGCGATCCGCCAGCCGCCGCCCGGCTCCCGGACGACCGTGTAGGTGGCGAGCTTGCCGAGGCGCTTCGGGCGGCCCTTGTGGACGTCGCCGCGGGTGAGGACGACGGCGGTGTCCGGGCCGAGGAGGCGGAGCTCGGTGATCTCCAGGCTCAGCTTGGTGCCCTTGAGGAAGCCGTCGAACAGGGCCTGGTGGGCGCGGCCGATCTCGGGCCCGCCCCGGTAGATGGTGCCGGTGTAGGTGACGTCGGTGGCGTCCGCGGTGAACTGCTCGCCGTAGGCGGCGCCGTCGCCGCGGCCCCAGGCGGTGCGGCTGCGCTCCAGCAGGGCGCGGATCGCGGCGGCGTCGGCCTCCCGGGCGGGGGTGGCGGGGGTGTGCGTGCTCACTTCTCGGCCTCCGGCCTGGTCGACGGGTCCCACAGGAAGGAGATGCGCTCCATGACGGACTGGCGCTGGGTGTTGTGGAAGGCGGCGATGCGCCAGCTGCGGTCGTTCTGGCGGACCAGCGTGTACGACTGCGTCTTGGACAGCTCGGCGGGCTTCTTGGGCGTGCCGGTGTAGGTGTCGCCGCGGCTGGTGACCACCGCGGTGTCGGGGCCGTAGAAGCGGATGCCGAGGAAGGAGTCGGCCAGCCTGGTGTCCTTCAGGAACCCGCCGAACAGCGCCCGGTGGGCCTCGGTGATGTCGCGGCGGCCCTGGTAGTGGGTGCCGACGTAGGTCGTGTAGGTGGCATCGGCGGTGAAGTGCCCGCCGTACGCGGTGGCGTCGCCGGCCCCCCAGGCCTCGGCCAGCGAGTGCAGGGTGTCGCAGACCGCCCGCTGGTCCTCGGCGGCGGCCGCTCCGGCGGGGGTGGGGGTGACGGCCGGGGCGACGGCGGTGCAGTCGCTCTGGCCGAGGTTCTGCACCTCGGAGGTGGCGTCGAGCCACAGGTAGCCGGAGCCGGCGGCCACGGCCAGCGCCAGCGCGGTCGCGCCGAGGACGCGCTTGACGGTGCGGCGGCGGGTGCGGCCACCTGCGTGGCTGTGGGGCAGCGGGCCGACCGCGGGCGCCCCGGCGGGTGTGGGCTCGGCCGGTTCGACGGGCCCGGTCGGAGCGTCGGTGGTGACAGGCATGGTGGGTCCCTCCCGTGGTAACTTCCTTGAGGAAGTTACTGTGTCGAAGATTTCTCTTCTCTGGGGAAGAGATTATGGAGAGGGGGATCCCGTGTCAACGCCTGCCATGCGATCCGACGCGAGCGAGGTCTACCGCCGGTACCTGAGCGCGGTGATGCTCCACGGCCACGCGAGCGCCCGGGCGTGCGAACTCGGCGCCACCGACCTGTACGCGCTGAACATCCTCGAACTGGCCGGGGCGATGACCCCCGGCGAGCTGAGCGCGCGCACCGGCCTGACGACCGGTCCGACCACCCGCCTGATCGACCGGCTGGAGCAGTCCGGCTACGTGCGCCGCGCGCCCGACCCCGGCGACCGGCGCAAGGTCATCGTCGAGCCGCTCGGCGGGCCCGCCGACCTCGACCGCGTCATGGGCCCCGCGCGGCGGCGGATCGGCGAGATCCTCGGGGGCTACTCGCCCGAGCAGCTCGAAACGCTCTTCGACTACTTCGAGCGCGCCGCCGAGGCCTACCGGGAGTCGGCCGAGCAGCTGCGCACCGGCGACGAGGGCTGACGCCGACGGGCCCCCCGCCGATCGGCGAGGGGCCCGTCAGGTGCGGCGGAGCCGGGAGCGGCTCCACCACCAGGGCTCGACCGGTAGGCCCGGACCGGCAGGGGCCCCGCTCAGGCCCCCAGGAACCGCTGGAGCTCGGCGAGGACGAAGTTGGCCCCGGTGTAGCCGATGCCCTGGAACCAGAGCCGGTCGTCGACCTCGAACGCCCGGTGCGCCCGGACGGCGCCCATCCCCTGCCAGCCGGGGCTCGCCAGCACACCGGGGGTACCGGCCCGGCCCGGGTCGCCGTAGGTGGCGTACACCAGCAGGTCGGCGTCGGCCCGGGCGATCTGGTCGGGCGGGACCTCCACGTCGAACTGGTCGACGTTCTGCGCGTCCGGGCGGCCGAGCCCGACGTCGGCGAGCACCGTGCCGAGGAAGTTCTGCCGCCCGTACAGCCGGATCGGGGCGCCCTCGACGAAGCGGACCACGCTGACCCTGCGCCCGGACGCCTTGGCGGAGGCCAGCGCCTGGACCGTCTGGGAGACGTGCCGCTGGTAGGAGCCGACGAAGGCCGCGGCCGCCTCCTGCCGGCTGAGGGCCTGGGCGTGCAGCTGGAAGTTCGCCTTCCACGGCGCGCCCGTGGTCTGGCTCAGCACCGTGGGCGCGATCGCCCGCAGCTGGTCGTAGCGGGAGCCGTCCCTGGTCTGGTTGGAGAGGATCAGGTCGGGCCGCAGGGCGCGGATCGCGGCCAGGTCCGGGGCGCCGATGTCGCCGACCCGGGTGATCCCGGCGAGCCGCGAGGCGGGCCAGTACCCGGGGAACCCGGAGTCCGCGGCCGCCAGCGCGACGCCGACCGGGGTGATGCCCAGGGTCAGCGCGGAGTCGAACTCGGCGGTGTCCAGGGCGACCACGCGCATCGGCGCGCCCGGCACGGCGACCGGCCCGGTGGCCGCGGCGACGGTGACGTCGGGCAGTGGCGTGGGGCTGGGCGACGCCTCCGGCACCGCGCTGTCGAGCGGCGGCGCGGTGTGCCGTGCGCTGCACCCGGTGAGGGCGGCCGCCCCGAGCCCCGCGAGCAGGGTGCGGCGGGAGATCGGGGGCATCGGCGGTCCTCCGACGGATTCGGACGGCGGGGTGCGGACAGGGACGGACGCGGCTGTCGGCGCGTCGATTATGTCCGAATTGCCCGCTAGGCGTCCGTCTTCACCGCCCACGGCGCGCCCGGCACGACCAGTGGGGTGCCGGTGACCGGGTCGGGGACGACCACCGAGTCCAGCCCGAACACCTCGCGGACCAGCTCGGCCGTCACCACCTCGCCCGGCGCGCCCTGGGCGACGATCCGCCCGTCGCGCATCGCGATCAGGTGGTCGGCGTACCGGGCGGCCTGGTTGAGGTCGTGCAGGACCGCCACCACCGTCCGTCCGCGCTCGACGTTCAGTCGGCGCACCAGGTCCAGGACCTCCACCTGGTGGGCGATGTCCAGGAAAGTGGTCGGCTCGTCCAGCAGCAGGATGTCGGTGCCCTGGGCGAGCGCCATCGCGATCCAGGCCCGCTGCCGCTGGCCGCCGGAGAGCTCGTCCACGCTGCGCTCGGCCAGTTCGGCGGTCGAGGTGCGCTCCAGCGCCTCGGTCACCGCCGCCTCGTCGTCCGCCGACCACTGCTGCCACCAGCTCTGGTGCGGCTGGCGGCCGCGCGAGACCAGGTCGGCCACCGAGATGCCCTCCGGCGCGGTCGGGGACTGCGGGAGCAGCCCGATCCGCTGGGCGATCCGCTTGGTGGGCACGCGCGCCAGCTCGGCGCCGTCCAGCAGGACCGCGCCGCGCACCGGCTTCAGCAGCCGCCCGAGCGCCCGCAGCAGCGTCGACTTGCCGCAGGCGTTCGGCCCGACGATCACCGTGACCCGCCCCTCGGGCACCACCAGGTCCAGCCCCTCGACGACCGTGCGCGCCTCGTAGGCGAGGGTCAGGCCGCGGGCTTCGAGACGGGGGGCGGGCACCGGGCGGGCGGCCGTCGGCTGGGCGGACATCAGGAACCTCCACGGCGGAACGGAGTGCGGGAGCGGATCAGCAGCCACATCAGGTAGGGCGCGCCGACCAGGCCGGTCACCACGCCGACCGGCAGCTCGGTGGGCGCCAGCAGCCGCCGGGCCAGCAGGTCGGCCAGCACGACCACCAGCGCGCCCGTGAGCGCCGAGCAGAGCAGCGGGATCTGGGCCGAGCGGGTCAGCCGCAGGGCGATCTGCGGGGCCATCAGCGCGACGAAGTCGACCGGGCCGGCCGCGCCCGCCGCGCAGGAGGCCAGCACGATGCCGAGCAGCGCCATGCCGAGCCGGATCCGGTCCAGCCGCAGGCCCAGCCCGACGGCGGTGGCGTCGTCGAAGGAGATCGAGCGCTGCGCCCGCGCCGCCCAGAGCGCCACCGGCACGGCGGCCAGCAGCACCCAGGCGAGCCAGCCGGCCTGGTCGTAGCCGGAGCCGTTGAGGCTGCCGGTCATCCAGACCTTGGCGGCCTGCGCCTGGAAGCCGTCGCCCTTGGTGAGGAAGACGGAGGTGAGCGAGGAGAGCGCGACGCTGATGCCGATGCCGATCAGCACGAACCGCTGGGCGTGCAGACCGCGCCGCCAGGCCAGCGCGTACACCAGCAGCCCGGCCACGAGACCGCCCGCCACGGCCGCGTACGGCACCTGGCCGGTGGAGTCGACCACGCCGTACGCCATCAGACCGACCACGACGGAGGTGGCGCCCCAGGAGACCCCGACCACGTCGGGGCTGGCCAGCGGGTTGCGGGCGACGGTCTGGATCAGCGCGCCGGCCAGGCCCAGGGCGGTGCCGACGAGCAGGCCGACCACCACCCGGGGGAGCCGGAACTCGCCGACCACCAGCTCGTGCGGGCTGGGCTGCCCGAGCACCACCTTCAGCACCTCGGCGGGCGGGACGGCGGACTCGCCCAGGCAGAGCGAGGCGACCACGGTGGCGGCGAGCGCCAGCAGCAGCCCGCCGGCCGCCAGGGCGGAGCGGCGGTGCAGCAGGAAGGAGGCGCGGCCGGCGCGCAGCACGGTGTAGCCGCGCAGGGAGATCGCACTCACGCCGCCACCACCTTGCGGCGCCGGACCAGGGCGACCAGCACCGGCACCCCGACCAGGGCGGTCATCACACCGGCGGGCACCTCGGACGGCGGGAAGAGCACCCGGCCGAGCGCGTCGGCGAGCAGCAGCAGCGCCGGGCCGAGCACGGCGGAGAGGCCGAGCACCCAGCGGTGGTCGGCGCCGGCCACCGCGCGGGCGGCGTGCGGGACGGCGAGGCCGACGAAGGCGATCGGTCCGGCCGCGGCGACCGCCGAGCCGGTCAGCACGGTGGCACCGAGCGCGCCCACCGCCCGGACCAGCCCGGTCCTGGCGCCGAGCCCCTTGGCGGTGTCGTCGCCGAGCGCCAGCGCGTCCAGGCCCCGCGCCACCGAGAACACCAGCACCGTGCCGACCAGCAGGAACGGCAGCAGCTGCCAGGCCACGTCGGCGGTCCGCCCGGAGAGCGAGCCGACGTGCCAGAAGCGGAACTGGTCCATGGTGGCGGCGTCGGTGGTGAGCACCAGGGTGTTCAGCGAGGCGATGACCGCGGACATCGCGGAGCCGGCCAGCGCCAGCTTGATCGGGGTGGCCCCGCCCCGGCCGCGCCCGGCCAGCCCGTACACCAGCACGGTCGCGAGGACGGCGCCGGCGAAGCCGAACCAGACGTACCCGGTGAGCGTGGAGACCCCGAACCCGGAGATGGCCAGCACCACGCCGGCCGCCGCGCCCTGGCTGACGCCGAGGATGCCCGGGTCGGCGATCGGGTTGCGGGTGATGCCCTGCATCACGGCCCCGGCCAGGCCGAGCGCCGCGCCGACCGCGAGGCCCACCACCGTGCGCGGCACCCGCAGCTCGCGGATCACCACGGCGTTGGCGGAGTCGCCGCCGTGCAGCAGCGCGTCGACGGTCTCGCTGAACGGGATGGTGCGGCTGCCGACCGCCAGGCTCAGCAGCACCGCGGCGACCAGCAGGGTCAGCGCGGCGGCGAGCCACAGTATTCGGCGCCGCAGCAGGCGCCGCTTGCCGGGCGCGGCCGCCGGCGCGGGGCGGGGCCCGGGGACGGGCGCCGGCGCGATGGTGTCGGTCATGGGCTCGCTCTCGCAGATAGCTCAGGCAAACCTAAGTTCCCTGCAGAAGCCGGGGCAAATCGCCTGCCCGACCGCGTTGGATAGCCTGGCGCCATGCCTACGTTCCCGGACGCCCCGCTCACCGTCGGCTTCGATCTCGACATGACCCTGCTGGACACCCGGCCCGGCATCAGGGCGACGTACGTCGCGCTGTCGGCGGAGACCGGGACGTACATCGACGCCGACCTGGTGGTGACCCGGCTCGGCCCGCCGCTCCTGGACGAGCTGCGCAACTGGTTCCCGGCCGAGCGGGTGCCGGCGATCGCCGACCGCTACCGCGAGCTGTACCGGGACCACGCGTTCGCCCCCACCGTGGCGCTGCCCGGCGCGTACGCCGCCGTCGAGGCGGTCCGCGCGCACGGCGGCCGGATCGCGGTGATCACCGGCAAGTACGAGCCGAACGCCCGGCTGCACCTGGAGCACGCGGGCCTGCACGCGGACGCGCTGGTCGGCGACCTCTGGGCGGAGACCAAGGGCGACGCGCTGCGCGAGCACGGCGCGAGCGTCTACGTCGGCGACCACCTCGGCGACATCCGGGGCGCCCGGCACGCCGACGCCGTCGCGGTCGGGGTGGCCACCGGCCCGTACGGCGCCGCGGAGCTGCTGGCGGCGGGCGCGGACGTGGTGCTGACGGACCTCACGGAGTTCCCGGACTGGCTGGCCGGACACCTGGCGACGGTGGCGGGCTGAACCCGGGCGCCCTGGACCCGGGCGACCCGGGCGATCCGGGCTAGGCGCGGGCCTCGGCCCGGGCGCGGACCCGGCGGCGCTGGGCGCGCGCGGAGAGCAGCAGCCCGGTCAGCGCCAGCAGGAAGCCCAGCGGCATCAGCATGCTGAGCCAGTACGCGGCCGTCGGCAGCGGGGTGAGGTCCAGGAACAGCGGGACGAAGGTGACCAGGGTGGCGAGCGCGCCCAGCCCGAAGACGATCGTTCCGGCCTTGACGTAGGCGTCGCCTCGGTCGGTGCTCTGGCTGCTCATCGGGTCGCTCTCCTCTGCGGTCGGTCTGCCCCACGGGCGGGTCCAGTCTCGCAGAGGCCGCGGACGGCCCCGCGGGGCGTCCGGGCCGTCCGGGTCGTCACGTTGCGCAGTTTCCCGGCAGCTGGGAGTTTTGATCCCTGCTGGGCGGGGGTATGCAGGCTGTGCCGAGGGGTGCGACACCTGCGCCCCGTCTCCTCAGACCGGGGGTGTGAGCCAGTGGAAAGCGCGAAGCCGCGCCCCGGCCATGCCAGCCCCTGGTCGCCCGCGGCCTCCAGAGCCCCGCACGGATCTTCCGCGGAACGCGGATGAGGCAGTGACGGACCGTTAGTCTGCTCTCTACAGCGTGCTGACCATGAGCGCCCCCAGGGCGGACCGGCGGTCGGCCCGCCCTCCCCACCACCCAGAGATCCCCGGCCAGGGCCGGGATCCCTCACACCCACATCGAGGACTGTTCGAGATGCCCACCGGCCAGGTCAAGTGGTTCAACGAGACGAAGGGCTTCGGCTTCCTGTCGCGCGACGACGGCGGCGATGTCTTCGTCCACACCAAGGCGCTGCCCGCCGGTGTCACCGTGCTGAAGCCGGGCCAGCGGGTCGAGTTCGGCGTGGTCGCGGGCCACCGGGGCGACCAGGCGATGGGCGTGCAGCTGCTGGACGCCCTGCCGTCGGTGGCCGCCGCCCAGCGCAAGAGCCCGGACGACATGGCGGCGCTCGTCCAGGATCTGATCACCACCATGGACGCGGTACTGCCGGGCCTGCAGCACGGCCGCTACCCGGCCAAGCCGACCGCTCAGAAGCTGGCCGTCCTGCTGCGCGGGGTGGCGGAACAGTTCGACGTGTGACGCCGACGGGCGGCGGGGCCCGTCCCGGCCCGGAGGACCGGCTGGGAAACGGCCCGGAACTCCTGGAGGTCCGGAAGTACCAGAGGTCCTAGAAGTCCAGCGCACCCGGGTCGAGTGGGGGTACCAGCCCCTCGGCGGCGGCCCGGGTGAGCAGTGCGCGCACGGCGGCGTAGCCCTCCTCGCCGAGGTCCGCGCTGAACTCGTTGACGTACAGCCCGATGTGCTGGTCGGCGACGTCCGGGTCCATCTCCTGCGCGTGCGCCAGCACGTACTCCCGGCTCGCCGACGGGTCCGCCCAGGCCTGCCGGACGGAGGCGCGGATCGCCTCGGTGATCGCGCGCAGCCGCTCGGCGCCGAGCGAGCGCCGCGCGACGATCGCGCCGAGCGGGATCGGCAGGCCGGTCTCCCGCTCCCAGGCCTCGCCCATGTCGGCCAGGCTGCGCAGCCCGTACTGCTGGTACGTGAAACGCGCCTCGTGGATGACCAGGCCGGCGTCCACCCGGCCGTCCCGGACGGCCGGCATGATCTCGTGGAACGGGAGGACGACGATCCTGCCCAGCCCGCCGGGCACCGCGCCGGCCGCCCAGAGCCGGAACAGCAGGTAGGCGGTGGAGCGCTCGGAGGGGACGGCCACGGTCTTCCCGCTGAGGTCGTCCGAGGCCTCCGGCCGGGTCAGCACGAGCGGGCCGCAGCCGCGGCCCAGCGCGCCGCCGCAGGGCAGCAGGGTGTACTCCTCCAGCACCCAGGGCAGCGCGCCGTAACTGATCTTCAGGACGTCCAGCTCGCCGCGCTCGGCCAGGCCGTTGGTGATGTCGATGTCCGCGAAGGAGACCTCGGGCGCGTCCGCGCCGGGCACCAGGCCGTGCGCCCAGGCGTGGAACACGAAGGTGTCGTTCGGGCAGGGCGAGTAGGCGATGCTCAGCCGTTCAGCCACGGCGGGCCTCCTTCAGCAGCTCCGGGCAGGGCAGCGCGCCGAAGGCCCGCTCCAGCGCGGCCAGCGCCTCGCCGATCCGCCAGGCGGCCCGGTCGCGCGGGCCCACCGGGTTGGAGACGGTGCGCAGTTCGAACACCGGCAGGCCGTGCCGGGCGGCGGCCTCGGCCACCCCGAAGCCCTCCATCGCCTCGGCCACCGCGTGCGGGTGGCGGGCGGTGAGGGCGGCCGCGCGCTCGGCGCTGCCGGTCACGGTCGAGACGGTGAGAACGGTGCCGGTCACGGCACCCAGGGCGTCCGCGGCGAGCGCCACCGCGGCCGGGGCGGGCGTGTGCCGGACGGTGCCGAAGCCGAGCTCGGTGACGTCGGCGAAGCCCTCGGGGGTCTCGGCGCCCAGATCGGCGGCGACGATCGCGTCGGCGACCACGGTGGAGCCGACCGGCGCGTGTGGGGCGAAACCGCCGCCGATGCCGGCCGAGACCACCAGGCCGTAGCGGCGGGCGCCGAGCGCGGCGGACGCGGCCGAGGCGGCGGCGGCCGGGCCGACCCCGCCGGCCAGCACGTCCACCGGCACGCCCGAGGCGTGTTCGGCGCGGTGCAGCTCCCCGCCCGGCACCGGCAGCACGAGGGCGGGCTCCCGCAGACCCCGCAGCACCGCCTGCGCCTCGGCGGGCACCGCGACGACGACGAGCAGCCGGGCCTGTTCGGGGCCCGACTGCTCGTCGTCGAAAGCGTGGACGGTCATCGGGGAGCCGTCAGGCGTCCTTGGTGTTCAGCCGGAAGTACCAGACCGCGTAGATCGCGTCCGGCTGCTTCGGGTCCGACTCGACCACGGTGATCACGGTCTTGCCGGAGGCGTTCAGCGCGTTGCTCGCGGGCACCGAGCCGGAGAACGTGGCGCCCTTGGCCGCCGGGGCGAGGATGAACCGGCCGCCCTGGGCCTGGCCGCCGCCGTTGGTGTTGGCCCACCAGCCGCGGTCCGCCACGGTCGGCGTCACGCCGACGCCGATCCGGTCACTGGAGACCACGTCGGAGGTGGGCAGGCCGCCCTTCTCCAGGGCCTCGCCGGCCTTGGTCTGGCACTCGTCCTGCTGCTCCTCGGTGAGCGGCTTGCCGTCGTTGAAGCAGAACGGCTCCACCTCGGTCGACGAGGTGCCGACGGTGAGGGTCGCGCGGTGGTCGCTGGGCTGGTCCTGGCCCGTCGCGAAGGCGATGGACCCGCCGACCGTGCCGGCGCCGATCACGACGACGGCGCCGAGGGCGGCGATGACACGGGTGCTGAGGCTCATGCGTCAGAGGCTACCGGGCTTTGCCGATCACGCTACGCGGGGGTCGGCAACCGCGTGTTGTGCCCACCCGGCCGGGGCCGGGGCCGGAGCCCGAGGGGTCCGCGGGCCGGACGCCTCAGGCGACCCGGGGCGCGGCCGCCCGGCGGCGCACCCCTACCTTGACCAGCGAGCGAAGCGTCCACAGCAGCACCAGTCCGACCACCCCGACCGCCACCCACAGCCCCAGCGCGCCGTCCAGCGGCAGCAGGATGCCGACCGTGCCGCCCACCACCCAGGACAGCTGCAGCAGCGTCTCCGACCGGGCGAACGCCGAGGTCCGCACCGCCTCCGGGACGTCCCGCTGGATCACCGCGTCCAGCGCCAGCTTGCCCAGCGAGGCGGCCAGCCCGGCGACGGCCGCGACCGCCACCACCGTCACCACCCCGTACCAGAGCGCCGCGGCCGTGGCCGCCATCGTGGCCAGCAGCAGCATGCTGGTCAGGATCACCTCCGAGCCCCTGGTGCGCAGCCACGAGCCCAGGACCGACCCGAGCGTGTTGCCCGTCCCGGCCGCCAGCGCCACCAGGCCCAGCGCCACGGTCGGCTGGAGCCCGCCGATCGGGTCGTCGCGCAGCAGGAAGGCCAGGAACATCACCAGGAACCCGACCAGCCAGCGCAGCGCCGACATCGCCCGCAGACCGAGGATCACGGACGGGCCGACCGTGCGCAGGGTGGCCTTCGGCGGCTGCGTGCCGTGCACCTCGGAGTGCAGGACGGCCCGCTCCTCGCCCTTGGCGGAGTCCACGGCGTGCGGCAGGTGGAAGGCCATCAGGGTGCCGACCACGAACACCAGGAAGGCGCCGCGCAGCGGCCAGCCCGGGCCGATCAGGTGCAGCAGCCCGCCCACCCCGGCGGCCAGCCCGGTGGCCAGCAGCCCGGCCAGGGTGACCCGGGAGTTGGCCTTGACGAGGGACAGCCGGCTCGGGAGCAGCCGGGGCACCACGACGCTGCGCACCACCCCGTACGCCTTGGACGCCACCAGCACGCCCAGTGCCTCCGGGTAGAGCGCGAGCCCGCCGCCGGACACCGTGCCGGCCATCGTCCAGGCCAGCACCGCGCGGGCCAGCATCGACATCGCCATCGCGGCCCGGCGGCCGTGCGGCAGCCGGTCCAGCAGCGGGCCGATCACCGGGGCGAGGAGGGCGAACGGCGCCATGGTGATCAGCAGGTAGAGCGCGACCCGGCCGCGGGCCTCGCCGGTGGGCACCGAGAAGAAGATGGTGGACGCCAGCGCGATGGTGATCAGCATGTCGCCGAAGGAGTTCAGCGCGTGCAGCTCGATCAGTTTGGCGAGACCGGACTCGCCGGCGCCCTCGGCGGAGGTGGCCTTGCGGATCCGCCGGCCGGTGCCGTGCACCACCCGGCCGGTGCGGGCGCCGGCGGCGGAGGCGGTGCGGACCAGCAGGTTGCGGCGCGGCTCCTCCTCCTCGGCATCCTCGGCTGCGTCGGCTGCGTCGGCTGCGTCGGGCCCGTCGGGGGAGTCGGCCTGGTGTTTGACGAGGTCCACCGCTCCGGGGGGATCCGCGGGACCGGTGGTGAGCGGTGCGGGCGGCCCGGAGCCGTCCACCGGCTGCGGTTCGCCCGCAGAGTGGACCGGAGGCTGCTGCCGCGGCACGGCACCCGCCTCGTCGGGGCTGCCGGCCTGCGAGGCGCGCAGTGCGTGCTGCGGCGGTTTTTCGTCCGCCACAAGCCCATCCTGCCCCAGAATCGGGACGGCAACGCGGGATTCCGCTCCGCTCGGCGCGGCCTCCGCGGGCCGGCCGCCGCCCCGGACTGTGCCGGGTGGCCGACCGACGGGTAGCCTGCCCAGGGTCCGCCTCAGCGCTGCCGGGTCGCCGGCCGGAGCGGATGAGCGGCGCGGCCGGTACCCGCAGCGGCCCGTGGTCGCGCAGAATGGACGAGGGACACCGCGCCGCGACGGACAGGCAACACGCCGTGGGCAACAGAAGAACTGGGAGAGAATCGACGCCGTGAGTGCTGCGATGCGAAGCCGTACCCCTGATCGGCTCTGTGCCGAGGCAGTCGAAATCGCCCGGCAGGCAGCAGACGAGGCCGTCGGAGCAGAGACCGTGGGGGCCCACCTCGGCGTCCAGGCGGACGCCGAACGCGTCGTCACCCACACCTTCGAGTGCCTGGACGCTGCTTACCGGGGCTGGCACTGGGCCGTCACGGTCGCCCGGGCGCCGCGCGCCAAGAACGTGACCCTGGACGAGGTCGTCCTGCTGCCCGGCCCGGACGCCGTCCTGGCCCCGCAGTGGGTGCCGTGGAGCGAGCGCCTGCAGCCGGGCGACATGGGCCCGGGGGACTTGCTGCCCACCGACGCCGACGACCTGCGCCTGGAGCCCGGTTGGACCGGCGAGGACGAGCCGGCCCCGAACTCCGTGGCTGCCCTGGTCGCCGACGAGGACGTGGTCGTCAGCGACCCCGACATCCAGCCCGCTCCGGCGCGCGCCCAGATCGGCGCCATCGCCGCGGAGCTCGGCCTGGGGCGTTCCCGGGTGCTCTCCCGGCTCGGCCTGCACCTGGCCGCCGACCGCTGGGAGAAGGCGCACGGCCCGCAGACCCCGATGGCCCAGGCCGCTCCGGCGTCCTGCGCCAGCTGCGGGTTCCTGATCCCGATCGGCGGTTCGCTCGGCCAGGCCTTCGGCGCCTGCGGCAACGAGTTCGGTCCGGCCGACGGCCAGATCGTCTCGTTCGCCTACGGCTGCGGGGGGCACTCCGAGGCGGCCGTCATCCCGGCTCCGCCGGCGCCGTCCGAGCTGATCCTGGACGAGCTGGTGGTCGAGCCGCTCCAGCTCCACCCGGACCGCACCTCCGGTTCGGTCGAGCCCGACGCGCCCGCCGAGGAGCTCGGCCACTCCTGAGCCCGGTACGGCCGCGGCCCGCCCACCGGACAGGTGCGGCGGGCCGCGGCCGTTTCCGGTGCCTCCCGGTGCTTTCCGGTGCTTCCCGGTGCGGCGGTCGTTTCCGCTGCCCGGGCCCGGTGTCCGGGCCGTGGCCGGGCTCCCCGGTCGGGAGCAGTCCCTGCGGCAGGGAAGAATGCCCCAGTACGAAGTACAGGGCGGCGGAAGGCGGCAGGTCCAGTGGAACCTCGGATCATCGGCAGCGGCACGGACGAGCACCTCGCGGACCACTTCGGCAGTGCCGGGCTGCGCCGACGGGTGCTGGACGCCTGGGCCGCCTCCCCGGCCCGGTTCCGGGAGGACGCCAACGCCGAGGAGGAACTCGCCCTCGGCGGCTACCGCGACCGCCTGGTCGTCGAGTTGGCGCAGAACGCGGCCGACGCCGCGGTCCGCGCGGGCGGCGCCCCGGGCCGGCTGCGGCTCACCCTCGCCGACGGCGTGCTGGCCGCCGCCAACACCGGCGCCCCGCTGGACGCCGCCGCCGTCGAATCGCTCTCCACCCTGCGGGCGTCCTCCAAGCGCGTGGACGAGCAGCCCACCGTGGGCCGGTTCGGCGTCGGTTTCGCCGCCGTCCTCGCCGTCACCGACGAGCCCGCCGTGCTCGGCGCCGGCGGCGGTGTGCGCTGGTCGCTCGGGGAGGCCCGCTCGCTGGCCGAGGCACAGCCCGCGCTGGCCGACGAACTGCGCCGCCGGGACGGCCATGTGCCGCTGCTGAGGCTGCCGTTCGCCGCCGAGGGCCCGGCGCCCGACGGGTACGACACCGTGGTGGTGCTGCCGCTGCGCGACGCCGCCGCCGAGGACCTCACCCGCCGCCTGCTGGCCGGCATCGACGATGCCCTGCTGCTGACCCTCCCCGGCCTCGCCGAGGTCGTGGTGGAGACCCCGGACGGCACCCGCACCCTCACCCGCTCCACCGCCGGGCCGCGCCCCGACGGCGCCGCCGAGGCCGTCACGGAGGGCGTCACCGAGGTCGTCGTCACCGACGACGCCGACGGGCGGCTGCGGCAGACCGTCTGGCAGACCGCCGGCGCCTCCGGCACCCTCGACGCCGCGCTGCTCGCCGACCGCCCCACCGAGGAACGCGCCCGCCCGTACTGGACGGTGACCTGGGCCGTCCCGGTCACCGCCGACGGCACCCCGCAGCAGCCCGGGATCGCCCCCGTGCTGCACGCGCCCACCCCCAGCGACGAGCCGCTCGGCCTGCCCGCCCTGCTGATCGCCTCCTACCCGCTGGACTCCACCCGGCGGCACGTCGCCCCCGGCCCGCTCGCCGACTTCCTCACCGAGCGCGCCGCCGACAGCTACGCCGACCTGCTGCGCGCCCGCGGCGGGGACCTCGGCTCGCTCGGCCTGGTGCCCGGCCCGCTCGGCCAGGGCGCGCTGGACAACGCGCTGCGCGCCGCCGTCCTCGGCCGGCTGCCCGGCACGCCGTTCCTGCCGCACCCGGCACCGGTCGAGGAGGGCACCCCCGCACTGCGCCCCCGGGACGCCACACTGCTGGAGGGCGCGGACGGCTCGGTGGTGGAGGCGCTGGCGCCGATCTTCCCCGGGCTGCTGCCGGCCGGCCTGGAGCGCCGCACCGAGCTGCGGGTGCTGAACGTCCGCCGGGTGCCGCTCGCCGAGGTGGTCGACCAGCTCGGTGGCCTGGACCGCGAGCCCGCCTGGTGGCGCAACCTGTACGCGGCGCTCGGCGCGGCCGACCCGGAGGCGCTCGGCGCGCTGCCCGTCCCGCTCGCCGACGGGCGGACCGTCACCGGCCCGCGCCGGGTCCTGCTGCCCTCGGAGGACGCCGACTGGGCCGCCTACCCCGGGTACCCCGAGTCGCTGGCCGGCGCCCTCGCGCTGCTCGACCTGCGGCTCGCCCACCCGGAGGCCGCGCACCCGCTGCTGGCCAAGCTCGGCGCCGCCACCGCCACCCCGGCCGGGGTGCTGGACACCCCCGAGGTGCGGGCCGCCGTCGCCCGCTCCTACGAGCTGGCCGAGGACGACCTGGACGCCGCCGTCGACCTGGCCGACTCCGTGCTGGCCCTGGTCAAGGCGGCCGCCCCGGGCGTCGGCGAGCACCCCTGGCTGGCCCGCCTCGCGCTCCTGGACGACGAGGGCGAGCCGGCCCGCGCGGGCGAGCTGATCCTGCCCGACAGCCCGCTCGCCGCGCTCGCCCGCGAGGAGGACGCCGGCTGGGTGGACGACGAGCTGCTGGAGCGCTGGGGCCCCGAGGTCCTGACCGCGACGGGCGTGCTGGCGGACTTCGTGCTGGTCCGCGCCGAGGACGTGGTGCTCGACCCGGACGACCTGGAGCGGCTCGACCCGAGCGCCCCCGCCGACCGCGCGGCCGGCGGCCGGGCGACCGGACTGCTGGACGAGGCGCCCGACGGCCTCGCCGAGTGGGCCGAGGACGCCCTGGAGGCGCTGCACGCCGACGACGTCGACACCGCCGGGGTGCCGCCGGTCGCCGCCGAGCTGCTCGCCGTCCGCGACCTCGACCTGGTGGACGACGACGCCTGGCCGCAGGCGCTCGCCGCGCTCGCCCGCCCGCCGTACCGCGACGCGGTGGTCAACCCCGTCCGCACCCTGCTGCCGAACGGCTCCTACGCGGACCTGCCCCCGTACACCGCCTGGTGGCTGCGCGACCACCCGGTCCTGGACGGCCGCGAGCCGGCCGGCCTGCGCGCGGCCGGCGCCGACCCGCTGCTGCGCGGCCTCTACGACGAGGCGCGGACCACGCTGGACGAGCAGTTCCTGCACGCGCTGGGGGTGCGCACCACGCTGGCCGCGCTGCTCGCCGAACCGCACGGCCCGGACGAGCTGCTGGACCGCCTCACCGACCCGGCCTCCGGCGTCGGGCACCGCCAACTGCACGGTGTCCACAGCGCGTTGGCCCGGGTCGACGCCGAGCGGATCGACCCCCTGGACGTGGTGCGGGCGCTGCCGCCGCTGGACCCGCAGACCGGCCGCCGCCCGGCGCACACGGTGATCGTGGACGCCACCGAGGCGGTCGTGGCGGACGCCCCCGACCTGGTCCAACTCCTGCACTCCTACCCGCTGCTGCCGGTCGCCCCGGCGCTGGCCGCCGACCTCGCCGAGCGGCTGCACGTCTCGCTCGCCAGCGAGGTGGCCGGCGGCCGGGTGCTCTCCGAAGGGGCTCTGCACCGCGTCCCCGCCGTGGTGCGGGAGCTGCTGCCGGGCTGTCCGGTCGCCTACGAGGAGCACGAGGAGCTGCTGGTGGTCGGCCCGGACGGCGAGGAGGCCGCCGTGGACTGGCGCTGGGACGCCGCGGCGGACACCCCGGAGGCGCCGTACGACCCGGAATCCGCCGAAGAGGCCGACGAGGACGACGAGTTCGAGCTGCCGCCGGCGCCCGGACTGCTGCACGCCGCCACTCCGGAGGGCCTGGCGGCAGGCCTGGCCTGGTCGGTCGGTCAGTGGCACCGCCGCTTCGAGGTGCTGGCGGCCCTCGCCGAGCCGGACCGCGCCTACGAGCTCTCCGCCGCCCGCGACTTCGAGGGCTGACCTGGCCGGGCTTCCTGTTGGAGCAACCCGCTCAGCAGGAAGCCCACCTGGAACCGGCTCCTGGCACCGGCTCCTGGCACCGGCTCCCGGAGCCGGGTCAGGCCTCCTGCTTCTGCTGCATGATCCGCCAGACCACCTCCAGCAGCAGCCCCGCCGCCACGGCGATCGCGACGCCGGTCCACGGGTCGCGGATGCCGGACAGCGAGAGCTCGAAGAAGTCCGACAGCCACGGCACCAGCAGGACCAGGGCGAAGGCGCCGCCCATCGACGCGATCAGCAGCAGCCGCCACCAGTTGTACGGGCGGGCCACGATCGCCAGCACCCACATCGCCACCAGGAACAGCGTCAGGGTGGCCACGCTGGTGTCGGCCTCCAGGTCGGTGGCGTGGTTCGCCCGCGCCAGCGCGTAGGCGACGAAGGTCGCCGTGCCGGCGATGATGCCGCCGGGGATCGCCAGCCGCAGCACCCGCCGCACGAAGCCGGTGCGGGCCCGCTCGTTGTTCGGCGCGAGTGCCAGGAAGAAGGCCGGCACGCCGATGGTGAGGGTGGAGAGCACCGTGGAGTGGCGGGGCAGGAACGGGTACGGCGAGTGGGTGAAGATCACCAGCAGGGCGAGCAGCACCGAGTAGACCGTCTTCACCAGGAAGAGCCCGGCCACCCGCTCGATGTTGCCGATCACCCGCCTGCCCTCGGCGACGACCGAGGGCAGGGTGGCGAAGGAGTCGTTCAGCAGCACGATCTGGGCGACGGCCCTGGTCGCGTCGCTGCCGGTGCCCATCGCCACGCCGATGTCGGCGTCCTTGAGCGCCAGTACGTCGTTGACGCCGTCGCCGGTCATCGCCACGGTGTGGCCGCGCGACTGCAGGGCGCCGACCAGCTCGCGCTTCTGCTGCGGGGTGACCCGGCCGAAGACGGTGGTCCGCTCGGCGGTGTCGGCGAACTCCCCGGGGTCGGCCGGCAGCGTCCGGGCGTCCAGCGGGTGGTCGGCGCCGGGCAGGCCGAGGTGCGAGGCGACCGCGCCGACCGAGACGGCGGCGTCGCCGGAGATCACCTTCGCCTGGACCTGCTGCCCCTCGAAGTAGCGCAGGGTGTCGGCGGCGTCCTCGCGCAGCCGCTGCTGCAGCACCACCAGGGCGAGCGGCTGGAGCTCGGCGGCCGGGTCCGGGGCGTCCAGCGGGACGGTGGTGCGGCCGAGCAGCAGGACCCGCAGGCCCTTGGTGCCCAGCTCGTCCACCTCGGCGAGCGCCGGGTGCCCGGCGGGCAGCAGCACGTCCGGCGCGCCGAGCAGCCAGCTGGCCTCGCCGCCCTGCGGCTCCAGCAGCTGGACGCCGCTCCACTTGCGGGCGGAGGAGAACGGCATCGCCTCGATCACCCGCCAGCCGCTGCCGGAGCCGCCCGCGCCGCCTGTGCCGCCGGGGCCGCCTGTGTCGTCGCCGGTGCCGTACGCGTCGATGACGGCCTGCATCGAGGGGTTGGGGCGGGCGTCCGCGCCGGCCATCACGCCGAGCGCCTGCTTCACGACGGCCGGGTCGGCGAGGACGTGCCGGGCCAGTGGGGCGTCCGGGCGCAGGTGGTCGTCGGCCGGTGCCGACTGCGGCAGGGTGCGCAGCTCGACGACGTCCATGCCGCCCTCGGTGAGGGTGCCGGTCTTGTCGAGGCAGACGGTGTCCACCCGGGCCAGCCCCTCGATCGCGGGCAGCTCCTGCACCAGACACTGCTTGCGGCCCAGCCGGACGACGCCGATCGCGAAGGCGACGGAGGTCAGCAGGACCAGCCCCTCGGGGACCATCGGGACGATCCCCGCCACCATCCGGCGGACGGCCTCCTTCCAGTCGCGCCCCTCGACCGCGAGCTGGCTGATGATCAGGCCGATCGCGGTCGGCACCAGCAGCCAGGTGATGAACCGCAGGATGCTGTTGATGCCGCTGCGCAGCTCGGACTTGACCAGGGTGAACCGGCTGGCCTCCTCGGCCAGCTGCGCCGCGTACGCCTCCCGGCCGACCTTGGTGGCGGTGAACGCGCCCGCGCCGGCCACCACGAAGCTGCCGGACATCACCTGGTCGCCGGGCTGCTTGAGGACGGGGTCGGGCTCGCCGGTGAGCAGCGACTCGTCGATCTCCAGGCCGTCCGCCTCGGTGACCTCGCCGTCGACGATCACCTTGTCGCCGATGCCGAGCAGCACGGTGTCGTCCAGCACGATGGCGCCGACCGCGATCTGCTGGACGGTGCCGTCCCGGCGCACCTGGGGCCGGGCCTCGCCGATCAGCGCCAGGCTGTCCAGGGTCTTCTTGGCCCGCAGCTCCTGGATGATCCCGATCGCCGTGTTGGCCACGATCACCAGGCCGAAGAGGCCGTCCTGGATCGGTCCGACGACCAGGATGATCCCGAACATGACGCCGATGATCGCGTTGAACCGGGTGAAGACGTTGGCCCGGACGATCTCCCGGGTGGAGCGGCTGGAGCGCACCGGGACGTCGTTGACCTCGCCGCGGGCGACCCGCTCCGCCACCTCGGCGGAGCTGAGTCCGCCGCGCCGCCCGGGCAGCAGCCCGAGCGGATGAGCGCCGTCGGGCCCGTCGCCGGGCGTCTCTTCCGAGGGGTGCGCAGGCTGCGTCATGGCACCGACTCTACGGGCGCCTTATGTCCGATGCGTGCTACTAAAGGACTATTCAGTCCGACTGGGTGGCCGGGCCCGCGCCGTTCTCCCCGGAGGCGCGTTCGGCGGTCCGCTCGGCGGTCCCGCTCCCGGTGTCGCTCCCGGTGTCGGTGTCGGCGCCGCTCCCGGCGCCGCTCCCGGTCCCGGCCTCGGCGGCGGCGCGGTCGCGGGCGATCGCGTCGCGGCGGGCGCGGCAGTACCAGAGGCCGATCAGCCCGAGGCCGGCGCCGGCCAGGCAGATCCACGGCCAGGTGCCGTGGCCGTGGTCGGAGAGCGTCCCCTGGAAGGGGAGCAGCACCAGGAAGGCGACGAACCACAGCACCGTGCCGCCGCCGACGATGGCGACGTCGTTGGCCTCCAGCGGCGGAGGTGAGGGGCGCAGTGGCGTCTTGGGCATGGGCCTAGCGTACGGGTCTGCGGGCGGATGTCCGATGACGCACGAGGTGCTTTCGTTCTACGCGCGAAGATAGCGCGTGTGCGATCGGAGAATTCATACTGAGGATTCCGGTTGGCCGTGCCATGCCCAGGATGCCTGTGTTCACGCCCGCGCCGCCGGGCCCGTCCGGCCACCGTCGCCCCGGGCGCCGAACCCTCCTCCGCCCCCACCCGAGGACGCACGCATGCCAACGGCCCAGCCGACCACCGAGTCGCCCGAGCCTTCCCAGCCCGCGCCGAACCCCCCGACCGGCGCCCTGGACCGCTACTTCCGGATCTCCGAGCGCGGCTCCACCCTGCCGCGGGAGATCCGCGGTGGTGTGGCCACCTTCTTCACCATGGCGTACATCCTGGTGCTCAACCCGATCATCCTGGCCAACGCGGTCGACATGAACGGGACCCACCTGAACAGCGCCCAGCTGGTCACCGCCACCGCGCTGACCGCGGGCCTGACCACACTGCTGATGGGCGTGATCGGCAACGTGCCGATCGGTCTGGCCGCCGGCCTCGGCGTCAACACCATCGTCGCCCTCCAGCTGGCGCCCAGGATGACCTGGGCCGACGCCATGGGCATGGTGGTGCTGGCCGGCTTCGCGATCATGCTGCTGGTCGCCACCGGCCTGCGCGAGCGGGTCATGGCCGCCGTGCCGCTCGGGCTGCGCAAGGCCATCGCGATCGGCATCGGCCTGTTCATCACCCTGGTCGGCCTGGTCGACTCCGGCTTCGTCAGCCGGATCCCGGACGCCGCCCACACCACCGTCCCGCTCCAGCTCGGCGGCAACGGCCATCTGCAGACCTGGCCGGTGCTGGTCTTCGTGCTCGGCCTGCTGCTGACCCTGGTGCTGATCATCCGCAAGGTGCCCGGCGCGATCCTGATCAGCATCGTCGTGATGACGGGCGTGGCGGTCCTCATCCAGCAGATCGCCGACCTGTCGGCCCTGGCCTGGGGCCTGACCGTCCCGCAGTGGCCGGGCAACCCGGTGGCCGCCCCCGACTTCGGTCTGGTCGGCGAGGTCAGCCTGTTCGGCGGCTTCGGCAAGGTCGGCGCGCTGACCGGCTGCCTCTTCGTCTTCACCGTGCTGATGTCCTGCTTCTTCGACGCGATGGGCACCATCCTCGGCGTCGCCGACGAGGCCCACCTGCTGGACGCCAAGGGCGACCTGCCGGGCATCAACAAGATCCTGATGGTCGACGGCATCGCCACCGCCGCCGGCGGCGCCACCTCCTCCTCCGCCAACACCTGCTTCGTGGAGTCCACCGCGGGCGTCGGCGAGGGGGCCAGGACGGGCTTCGCCTCGATCGTCACCGGCGCGCTCTTCCTGGCCGCGCTGTTCCTCACCCCGCTGGCCACCATGGTCCCGGCCCAGGCCGCCACCCCGGCCCTGGTCGCGGTCGGCTTCCTGATCCTGGCCAACTCGGTGCGCGACATCGACTGGGACGACTACACGATCGCCATCCCGGCCTTCCTCACCATCGTGATGATGCCGTTCACCTACTCGATCACCAACGGCCTGGGGATCGGCTTCATCACCTTCTGCGTCCTGCGCGTCGCGGCCGGCCGGGCCCGGACCGTCCCGATCGCGATGTACGCCGTCGCCGCGGTGTTCACCTTCTACTACCTGATGCCGGCCCTCGGCCTGCTCTGACCGCTCAGGCGGTACAGCAGTGGCCCCGCGCTCGTCCGAGCGCGGGGCCACTGTGCTGTCCTCGGAGTGCCGGCCGTCCGGCGGGGGCTACTGCACGCAGAACTCGTTGCCCTCGGGGTCGGTCATCACCACGTGGGTGGAGCCGTGCTCGCTGACGGTCTGCCGCACGGTGGCGCCGAGGGACTGCAGGCGCTGCACGGTGGCGTCCCGGTCGGCGGGGCCGGGGTGGAGGTCGAGGTGGAGGCGGTTCTTGACCTGCTTGGCCTCGGGGACCTGCTGGAAGAGGAGGCGGTGGCCCAGACCCGTGTCGGTGTCGGGGTCGAACGGGTCGTCGGGGTGGCGGACGGCGGCCAGGGTCCGCCAGGCGGGGTGGCCGTCGACCTCGGTGACCGCGTCCGGGCCCGTGGCGCCGACGGCCAGCAGGCGCTCGATCAGGCCACCGTGGTCCTCCACGGTGTAGCCCAGGGCGGCGGCCCAGAACGCGGCCTGGCGGTGGGGGTCGGCGCAGTCGATGACAAGCTTCCAGTGCAGCGGCATGTAACCGTTTATATAGGTTACGAATCGGGGAGGGCAAGCATCGCCGCACCGGCATGTCAAAAAGGTGCCGGTGTAGGGGAGTTGGTGGTGGGCATACTGCCTGGACGGGAGAAGGGGGAGGGGGCTCGGCTGATGGTGCAACAGGATCCGCCCGGGGGAGACGAGGCGAAGCTCCTGCCGGAGCTGTTCTGGACGGCGGACAAGGCCTCGCTGGACGGCCAGCGCGAGACGCTGCGCTGGTACCGGTGGCTGATCGCGATGCTGGTGGTCGCCGCGGTGGTCGGCTCGCTGCCGGGGCCCGAGCACCGGGGGGACAGCGACATCACACCGCTGTTCTCGGTGGTGGCGTTCCTGGTGGCCGGCTACTTCTGGTCGCGGCTGCGCCGCAGCAACCCGCAGGGGCGGTGGTACGAGGCGCGGGCGGCGGCCGAGTCGGTCAAGACGCTCGCCTGGAAGTACTCGATGAGGGCCCGGCCGTTCGACGGCGAGGCCGCGTCGGCGGAGGTGGACCGCGGCTACCTGCTCCAGCTGGAGGACGTGCTGCACGCCTTCGAGGACCCGGAGATCGTGCCGCCGGGCACCGTCCCGGAGATCACCCCGGAGATGCGCCGGGTGCGGGCCGACACCCTGGTCGCGCGCCGGACGCTCTACCTGCGCACCCGGGTGGAGGGCCAGCGCACCTGGTACCGCTCGCGGGCCGAGTCCTGCGAGTCGCAGGCCGTCTCCTGGGGTCTGGGCATCGCCGCGCTGATCATCATCGGTGCGGCGGCGGCGATCGCTCAGGCGGTCGGCGCGCTGCCGGTGCACGTCTTCGGCGCCAGCTCGGCCGCGGCCGCCGCGGTGATCGCCTGGACCCAGCTCAAGCAGCTGCGCCCGCTGGCCGCCGCGTACCAGCTGGCCGCGCGCGAGCTGGAGAACGTCGGCAACCAGCTCTCCGACATCGACCTGAAGACCCCCGACGCCGAGTCGCGCTGGGCCCGGCTGGCCGCCGAGGCCGAGGACGCCGTCTCGCGCGAGCACACCACCTGGCGGGCCCGGCGGGCCTTCCCCCGCTAGTACTAGTCCGACCGCTGTGCGCGTGGACGCTCCGGAGCGTCCACGCGCACAGCGGTGTCACTGGGCGGATCGGGAGGTCGTGGGGAGATCGAGCGGGGTTCACGCGTGGCCGGGACCACAGGTGTGCGAGGTGCGTGAGGGTCGGCCGGTGAGGCCCGATCCGTAATCATTACGTGTCCATGCCCTGGTTTCATCGCCTCCGCGCACGACGTCAGTCACTGCCCGGAGGCCCCCTTGCGCATTCTCCTGATCGCC
The DNA here is from genome assembly GCF_042883905.1 of Kitasatospora sp. NPDC058170. Taxonomy (NCBI): domain Bacteria; kingdom Bacillati; phylum Actinomycetota; class Actinomycetes; order Kitasatosporales; family Streptomycetaceae; genus Kitasatospora; species Kitasatospora sp. NPDC058170. Next base: position 194,382 of record NZ_JBHVUV010000004.1, on the reverse strand, counting down.
AGCGCGTTCAACAGCCTGACCCAGCGCGTCCACACCGGACTCCGTGAACGCGGACACCAGGTGGCCGTCCAACTCGCGCTCGGCGACGAGCAGATGCGGGCGGCCGTGGACCGGACCGACCCGGAGCTGATCGTCTGCCCGATGCTCACCAAGGCCGTCCCGGAGGACATCTGGTCGAAGCGGACCGTCCTGATCGTGCACCCCGGCCCCACCGGCGACCGCGGTCCCTCCTCGCTCGACTGGGCCATCACCGAGGGCGCGGAGCAGTGGGGCGTCACCGTCCTGCAGGCCGTCGAGGAGATGGACGCCGGGGACATCTGGGCCTCCGCCGAACTCCCGGTCGCCGACTGCGGCAAGAGCGAGCTCTACCGGGGCGAGCTGGCCGACGCGGCCGTGGAGGCCGTCCTGCTGGCCGTCCGCCGCTTCGAGGGGGAGCTGTTCACCCCCGAACCGCTGGACTACGCCCGGCCGGACGTCCACGGCCGGCTGCGCCCCCTGCTGCGCCAGGACGTCCGCCGGATCGACTGGGAGGCCGACGACACCGCCACCGTGCTGCGCAAGCTGCGCGCCGGCGACTCGCAGCCCGGCGTGCTGGACGAGCTGTACGGGCGCGAGTACTTCCTGCACGGCGGCCACCCCGAGGACGAGCTGCGCGGCAGCCGGCCGGGCGCGGTGATCGCCACCCGGGACGGCGCGATCTGCCGGGCCACCGTGGACGGCGCGGTCTGGATCCCGCAGCTGCGCCCGCGCCGCACGCCCGGCGGTCCGGCCACCTTCAAGCTGCCCGCCGCGACGGTGCTGGGCGACCTCCTGTACCGCGTCCGGGAGGTGCCGGTCACGCCGGCCTCGGCGGCCGGCCGGGAGACCTGGTCGGAGATCCGCTACCGCGAGCAGGACGGGGTCGGCTTCCTGGAGTTCTCCTTCGCGGGCGGGGCGATGAGCACCGGACAGTGCCGCCGGCTGCTGGCGGCCTACCAGGAGGCGGCGGACCGGCCGACCTCGGTGCTGGTGCTCGGCGCGGCCCGGGACTTCTTCTCCAACGGGATCCACCTCAACGTCATCGAGGGCGCGAGCTTCCCGGCGCTGGAGTCCTGGGAGAACATCAACGCGATGGACGACCTGGTCGAGGCGGTCCTGACCACCACCGACAAGCTGACCGTCTCGGCGCTCGCCGGGAACGCCGCGGCCGGCGGGCTGATGCTCGCCATCGCCGCCGACGAGGTCTGGTGCCGGGAGTCCGCGGTGCTCAACCCGCACTACCGCCTGATGGGCCTGTACGGCTCCGAGTACTGGACCTACACCCTGCCGCGCCGGGTCGGCGCCGAGCAGGCCGAGCGGCTGACCGGGGAGGCGCTGCCGGTCGGCGCGGCGCAGGCCGAGCGGCTCGGACTGGTGGACCGGACCTCGGGCGGCAGCGCGGCGGAGTTCCGCCGCTGGACGGCCCGGGAGGCGGCCCGGCTGGCCGGTTCCCCGGAGCTGACCGGACGGCTGGCGGAGAAGAAGCGCCGCCGGGCGGAGGACGAGGAGGCACGGCCGCTGGCCGAGTACCGGGCGCAGGAACTGCTGCGGATGCACCGCAACTTCTACCGGGCCGGCGAGCCGTACCACGAGCTGCGGCGCGCCTTCGTGCACAAGGTCTGCCCGGTCGCCACCCCCGAGCACCTGACCGGGCTGCTCGGCCGGCCGGAGTGACCCCGGCGGCGCCGCCGCTGGAGGAAGTCGAGGGGCGAGGACACCGCGGGCCCGCCGCGGTGTCCTCGCCCCGTTGTCGGTGCCCCGTTGTCAGCGCCCGCCCGCCGCCGCCCGCCGACGTGCGGCCAGCGGGGCCGCGGGGCCCACCAGGACGGGCTGCGCGGCGCTGTTCCTGCTCGGCGACACCGCGAAGGCCAGCGAGCCGAAGAAGATGTAGCAGCCCAGTCCGACCACCAGCGGGAAGATGAACTGCAGTGCCATCACCCCGCCCTGCGTGCCGTGCGGGGAGTCGGGGTCGAGGTGGACGGAGACCGCCGCCATGCCCGTGTAGTGCATCGCGCACACCGCGACGCCCATCACCGGGGCCGCGGCCAGCACGGCGAGGGTGCCCTTGATGTTCAGTGCCGCCCAGAGCGCGGCCGTCGCGGCGAACACCGCGATGCCGACCGAGACCGCCACCGTGGTGTGGTCGTAGGCGATGTGCCCGGGCAGCACCACGGCGGCCATGCCCAGGTAGTGCATGGCGGCCACGCCGAGGCCGGTGGTCAGCCCGCTGAGCAGCAGCGCGGGGACGCGGTGGCGGCTGTAGCCGACGGCGAAGATCCCGAGGCCCACCACCGCGACGGCGACGATCAGGCTGAGCGTGGTCAGCCCCGGTCGGTAGCTGATCTCGGCCCCGGTGACGGCGAAGCCGAGCATCGCGATGAAGTGCATCGACCAGATGCCCGCACCGAGCGAGGTCGAGGCGAAGAACAGCCAGCCGGCCCGGGTGCGGCCCCGGGAGACCAGCGCCCAGCGGGTGCTGCGCAGGGCGACGAAGGCGCCCAGACAGGCGATGAAGTACGAGACTGCCGGTGTCACCCAGCCGTAGACGGCATGGTGGATCTCACCCACGTGGATCTCCCTGGACGATTGGGGAGGACTGGCGCCAGGGCTCGGGCGGACACGTCGGCGGAAGCGGCCGGTGAGGGCCGATGAAGAGTGGTCGGGGCGCGGAGGTTCGCGCCGGGGCCGAGGTCCTGCCTGGGGGAGCCTGGCGTGTGGTGCCCCTGACAACGAGGGACAGTAACCACTACCGGCCGGTCGGACAATGTTCGGCTATTTGGTGAAATCGCAGGTCAGAGCCGGTCTTCACGGGACGGGCAAGATCTCGGCACCAAGTCCTGACGGCGCCTGCGCAAGGCGCCGCCGACTGCTCCCGGCGCCCTCGGCGCCCCTCGCGGGGTCACTCCAGCGGTGCTAGCCCGAACGGGTGGCCGGCCGGGTCGATCAGGACCTTGAGGGTGCGCCCGTGCTGGTACTGCGGCTCGGTGGCGCCCAGGGCGAGCGCCCGGGCGGTGGCCTCCTCCAGGTCGTCCACGTAGAAGTCCAGGTGGAAGTGCTTGCCGCCGTCCGGTTCGGTCCACGGTTCGGGCCGGTACCCGGTGACCCGCCCGAACCCGAGCGGGCTGCCGCCCTCCGGGTTGTCCAGGATCGCGAAGTGCTCGTCCACGTGCCGGGTCTCCCACCCGAGCAGCTCGCCGTAGAAGGCGGCCAGCGCGACCGGGTCGGCGCAGTCGATGGTGACCATGGCGAGCCGGGCGAAGCCGGTGTCGTTCTGCTCGGTCTGCTCGGTGGCGAGGTCGGACATTGTCTGGTCGGCCCTTCTGCTGCGGGGTGTCGGCGGCGCGCTGGCGCGCATCGGATCATGACCCTTTTCCAGCATCGCACCGGCGGTCCCGCCCGGCACGGCCAGGCGCGCCGGGGGGTGCGGGGGCGGGCGCCGGCGCGTGCGGGGCGCGCTGTCCGACGGCCGGTGGCGACCGGTGGTGGAATGAATTTTCCTTAGCGAGAGTAATGACGTAGGCTAAGGACATGCCCGAGATGTCCGAGCGGGACCTCGCAGCGATCAGTCAGCTGCGGTCGTCCACCATGCGCCTCTCCCGACGACTGCGTCACCAAAGGGATGAGGAGTCGCTCAGCCCCACCGAGATGGGGGTGCTGGGCACCCTCGCGCGGTGTGGCAAGGCCACGCCGGGTGAGCTCGCCCGGAAGGAACACGTTCAGCCGCCCTCCATGACCAGGATCGTCGCGATGCTGGAGGAGAAGGGCCTGGTGCGGCGCGAACCGCACCCGGAGGACCGCCGCCAGGTGGTCGTCAGCAGCACCGAGCAGGCGGAGGCGATCCTCGCGGAGAGCCGCCGTCGTCGTAACGCCTGGCTCGCCGAGCTCGCCGAGGGGCTCGACGAGGACGAGTGGGCCGTCCTCCGGGAGGCCGCGCCCGTGCTGTACAAGCTCGCACATCTCTGAGGGCCACCCGTTCCGGTCAGCCGCCGGAGAACGAAGGAGAACCGCATCACCGCAGGACTCATGACCGACATCAGGAGCGCGACGACCCCCCGCCGGGTCGTCGTGCCTCGAGGGGAGAACACCGTGACACCGCCGGCCGCAGCCAGCGCCGCCGCCATCCGTACCGACGACCCGACGACCGACCCCGCAGCGGCAGGCGCCGCTGCTGCCGACGCCCAGGCACCCGCCCCGACGGGGCTGCCGGGCAACGGCGACGACGACCCTGACGAACGCACCGCGGCGGTAGACCCCGCCGCTCCCGGCCGCCCCACGGCGGCCCCGTCCCCGACCGGCGCCGGCTTCACCAGGCCCGGGGGGATGTTCTCCTCCCTGCGCGTCCGCAACTACCGCTACTTCTTCGCCGGCCAGGTGGTGTCCAACACCGGGACCTGGATGCAGCGGATCGCCCAGGACTGGCTGGTCCTCAGCCTCACCGGCAGTCCGCTCGCCGTCGGCATCACCACCGCCATGCAGTTCCTGCCGATGCTGCTGCTCGGCCTCTTCGGCGGCGTGCTCGCCGACCGGATGCCCAAGCGCCGGCTGCTGATCTACACCCAGGGCGTGATGGGCCTGCTCGCCGCTGGCCTCGCCGTCCTGACCGTCGGCGGTGTGGTGACCCCGTACTACGTGTACGCCTTCGCGCTGCTGCTCGGCCTGGTCACGGTGGTCGACAACCCGACCCGGCAGGCCTTCGTCTCCGAGATGGTCGGCCCGAAGGACCTCGCCAACGCGGTCAGCCTGAACGCCGCCAACTTCCAGACCGCCCGGCTGATCGGCCCCGCCGTCGCGGGCCTGCTGATCGCCGCGGTCGGCAGCGGCTGGGCCTTCGCGGTGAACGCGCTGTCCTTCGCCGCCGTGATCGGCGGACTGCTCGCGATGCGGCCGTCGGAGCTGCGTCCGACCGCGCCGATCGCCCGCCGGAAGGGGCAGTTGAGGGAGGGGCTGCGCTACGTGAAGGAGCGGCCCGAGCTGCTCTGGCCGATGGTGCTGGCCGGCTTCATCGGCACCTTCGGGTTCAACTTCCCGACGCTGCTGTCCGGTTTCGCGTACGACACCTTCAAGGTCGGCGCCGGGCAGTACGGCCTGCTGAACACCGCGATGGCGGTCGGCTCGCTGGCCGGTGCGCTGCTCGCGGCCCGCCGGGGCGCGCCGAGGCTGCGCCGACTGGTCGGCGCGGCGCTGGCCTTCGGCGCGCTGGAGGCGGTGGCGGCCCTCGCGCCCGACTACTGGACCTTCGCGGCGCTGCTGACCCTGATCGGGGTGTTCGGGCTGAGCTTCAACACCTCGGTCAACTCCATGCTGCAGCTCTCCACCGACCCCGAGATGCGGGGCCGGGTGATGGGCCTGCTGGTGCTGGTGTTCACCGGCGGCACGCCGATCGGCGCCCCGATCGTGGGCTGGGTGACGGCCTCGTACGGGCCCCGGCTGGGGCTGCTGGCCTGCGGCCTGGTGTCGGCGCTGGCGGCCGGGGTGGTCGGCCTGGTGCTGGCCCGCAGTGCGGACCTGCGGGTGCGGGTGGACCTGCACCCGGGCCGCGGCGGACGGGTGGTGGCCGTGGTGCCGCGTACCGCGCCGCGCACCAAGTCCCAGCTGGCCGCGGCCTGCTGACGACGCGTCATCGGCCACGGGCGGCACGGGCCGCCCGTGGCCGGCCGGGCGTCAGGGCCTGACGGCCAGGATCTGCCCCTCCCAGACGCCGTCCGGCTGCTCGGCCTCGAAGTACTCGGTCTCGGTGAAGCCGAGCGCCCGGTACCGCTCGACCAGTCGGCGGTCGCCGCCGGCGTAGCAGTCCACCCGGACCAGGCCGATGCCCCGGCGGCGGGCCTCGTCGAGCGCGTCGGCGACCAGGGCGGCGCCGATCCCGGAGCCCGAACGGGACCGGTCGGTCACCAGGTTGCGGACGTAGAGCTCGCGTTCGCCGGCCGGGGCGACGTAGGCGGGCGGCTCCTCGGCGAGGACGCAGGAGCCGACCGTCCGGCCGTCGTCCGCCACCGCGAGCCGGACCAGGAAGGCGGCGCCGAGGTAGTCGTGGACCTTCTCCACGGCCTTCGGCCGGCTGCTCCAGGGCTGGTCGCCCCACTGCCGGGTGCGGCCCTGGGCGGCCAGCCAGGCCACGGCGCCGTCGAGCAGGGCGAGGAGGTCGGCGGCGTCGTCGGGGCCACCGTTGCGGATCTTCATGAAAACCGTTGTAGCCCAGTCGGCCGCGCGCGGGAAGATGGCCTCATGAGGCTGTTCGTGGCGGTGCTCCCGCCGGTCGAGGCATTGCAGGGGCTGGCCGACGCGGTGGCGCCGGTGCGCGGGTTGCCGGGCGCGGACCGGCTGCGCTGGACGGCCGCCGACGGGTGGCACCTGACCCTGGCGTTCCTCGGCGAGGTGCCGGTCGAGCGGCTGCCCGAGCTGGAGGCGGCCCTGGCCGCGGTGGCGGAGGTCCACCCGGTGCACCGGCTGCGGCTGGCGGGCGCCGGGCGGTTCGGCGACCGGGTGCTCTGGGCCGGGGTGGAGGGCCGGACCTGGGCCCTGCGGCGGCTCGCCGAGGCGGTCGGCGGGGCCACCGCCGAGCTGACCGGGGAGGTGGACGCGTTCACGTTCCACCCGCACCTGACCCTCGCCCGGGCCGGCTCCTCCCGTGGGCACCGGCGGGCCGTCCAGCGGGGCGCGGCGGCGGAGCTGGAGGGCCTGGCCGCGGCGCTCGCGGAGTACCGCGGACCGGAGTGGGACGCCGCCGAGCTGCACCTGGTGAAGAGCGAGCTCGACGGCGGCTTCGCACACTACGAGACCGTCCGCTCCTGGCCGTTGGCCGACTGGAGCTGAGTCGCCTCGGGGAGAGGCGCGTGCGCCCCTCCCCGAGGCGTCCGGATCAGCTGCTGTAGTAGCCCTGGACGTCGGCGACGAGGTCCACGCTGCCGTGCGGGTTGTAGAGCTCGATGTAGCCGTCGGTGCTCACCGGGACGACCGTCATGGCGCCGGTGTCCTCGTTCCCGGTGTAGTTGAGGCTGGACGTCGACGGACGCGCGGCCCCGGCCCGGTAGGCGGTGACGTGGCCGTCCTCGTCGGCGTTGGTGCCGGTCAGGTTGAGGACGACGGCGGCGACGGTCTCCGGTACGCCGTTCAGGCCGGTGACCTTCACCCGGGTGGTGGAGCCGGGGCCGGCCTTGGCCGCCGGGGCGCCCAGCCCCTCGCGGGTGTCGAGCACGCGGGCCGGGTCGGTCGGGATGAACAGGCCGGCGGTGCCGGAGTCGGCGGTGCGCCGCTGGAAGCTGCCGAGGAAGTCCACCACGACGTGGGCCTGGCCGCTGTTGGTGTAGAGCGCGAGCCGGTGGTCGCCCGTGGTGTAGGCGTAGGAGACGTTGGTGACCGTCTGCCCGGGGTCGAAGTTGAGGTCGGAGGTGCTCCAGGGGCTCTGCCCCGCCGGGTACATGCTGAGGTGGGCGCTCTCGGTCGGCTCCGTGACGGTGGCCTGGACGACCAGGTTGTCGGTCGGGACCTGCGCCGGGGAGACGTCCAGGTTGATGACGCCCGCCGGGCCGCCGACGAGCTTGCCCGGGTGGCCGCCGACGGTGGTGCGGGTGTCCAGCAGCCGGGTGGGCTCGCCGACGACGAAGGCGTTGCCCTCGGAGCCGGAGTAGCGGTCGGTGTAGTAGCCCTGGAGGTCGGCGACCAGGTGGACGTTGCCGACGTGGTTGTAGAGGTTCACCACGCCGTCGGCGCCGACCTGGACCGTCACCCGGTTGGTGGTGACCTTGTGGTTCGGGGTGGCGTTGAGGTTGGAGACGGTCGGCATCGGGCGGCCGCCGGGGAAGGCGGTGATGAAGCTGTTCGCGGTCGCGTCGACCGCGGTCACGTTCATCACCACGGCGTTCGGCGTGATGCCGTGGAGGATCTTCGTGATGTCGAGCCGGGTGACGCTGTCGGGACCGACCGCGCCCACGGGGGCGTTCTTGCCCTCCCGGGTGTCCAGGATCCGGTAGTTCGAGATCGAGAACCAGGTGCTGGCCGGACCGACCTGGCTGGTGGCGGCCGCGGCGGTGGGCGCGGCCGGCAGGACGGTGCCTGCGGCGAGCATGAGCGCGGCGAAGGCCGCAGCGCGGGAAGCGCGCATGACTGTGAGGTCCCCCCATGAAAAATGTGAAGATCGTTAGATCGTGGGGGCATGCTAGCGGCACCCGTGCGGCGCCGGTCAACGGGATAAGCCGGGGGCCCGCCCGCGCTCTTCGGTCAGGGCCAGACGCGCATCGCGTCGGCTGCGACGCGCTCCAGTTCGGCGCGGGTGGCGCCGTCCCGGGCGCGCTGGGACATGCCCTGGAGGACGGTCGCGGTGAACCGGGCGAGGGCGGCCGGGTCGGTCCCGGGGGGCTCGTGGCCGGCCGCGATGTCGGCGCGGATCAGCGACTCCAGGGCGCGGACGTTGGCGTTGCGCAGCTCCCGGACGGCCTCGGCGACCTCCGGTGAGGTGCAGTTCACCGTCGAGCTGATCAGCAGGCAGCCCCAGGGGTGTTCCGGGTCGGTGGCCTCGGCGGCGGCCTCGTGCAGCATCCGGGCCACGCCCGCCCGGGCGGTGGGCTCCTCGGCCAGGGCGCGGGTGGCGTACGCGCCGTGGCTCTCCCGGTAGCGGGCGACCACCTCGTCGAACAGGGAGCGCTTGTCCCCGAAGGCCGCGTAGAGGCTCGGCGGGCGGATGCCCATCGCGGCGGTGAGGTCGGCGACCGAGGTCGCCTCGTAGCCGCGCTGCCAGAACAGCCGCAGGGCCTGCTCCAGGGCGGCGTCGCGGTCGAAGGAGCGGGGGCGTCCGCGCTGGGGGGTGCTGGTGGCCATGGCAGCCATTTTATATCGGCTGCTACAGAAGGCGTGCTACGGTTCCATTCATTAGCGACCGCTACAGAAATGAGGGGGCGTGGCCATGGGCGCGCTTGCGGGCAGGACGGCACTGGTGACGGGCGGCAGCCGGGGGATCGGGCGGGGGATCGCCGAGCGGCTGGGGCGGGAGGGCGCGCTGGTCGCCGTCCACTACGGCGGCAACGCGGCGGCCGCCGCCGAGGTGGTGGGGGCCGTCGAGCGGGCCGGCGGGCGGGCCTTCGCGATCGGGGCCGAGCTCGGTGTGCCGGGGGACGCCGAGGCGCTCTGGGCGGCGTTCGACGAGGGGCTGGCCCGCACCGGCGCCCGGGGCGGCCTGGACATCCTGGTGAACAACGCCGGGATCGGCCTGAACGGGCGGGTCCACGAGGTGGCCGAGGAGGGCTACGACCGGGTGTTCGCGGTGAACGTCAAGGCGCCGTTCTTCATCGTCCAGCAGGGCCTCGGACGGCTGCGGGACGGCGGCCGGATCGTCAACGTCTCCTCCGGGGTCACCCGGGTGGCGTTCCCGACGGCCGTCTCCTACGCGATGACCAAGGGCGCGCTGAACACCTTCACGCTGACCCTCGCGCAGGAGCTCGGGCCGCGCGGGATCACCGTCAACGGGGTGCTGCCGGGCATCGTCGCCACCGACATCAACCCCTGGCTGGAGGACCCGGCGGCGCGGGCCCGGGCCGCCGCGTACTCGGCCTTCGACCGGGTCGGCGAGCCCGCCGACGTGGCGGACATCGTGGCCTTCCTGGCCTCGGACGACGCCCGGTGGATCACCGGCCAGCACCTCGACGCCACCGGCGGGTCCAACCTCGGCGTCTAGTGCCGCGTCAGGCAACTTTTGCCCGTCAAGGAGCGGCGTCCGGTGCGTGCTATCGGCGTGCCGGCCGGAAGCCCTCGTACTGGACGTACTTGGGCTTTCGGCCGGTGCGGCGAGAGTGCGTGCCGGGCGTCGCGACGGGGCGAAGGTTGCCTGACGCGGTACTAGCCCCGGCCGGGGCGCGGGTACCCTCGTTGACCGTGGACCCCAAGACTCGCATGCGTATCGTGACCGGCGCCCTGGTGCTGCTGCTGGCCGTCGTGGTGATCGGCTCGCTGATCGGCAAATAGCGCGGCCGGCAGGCCCGGCGGGCGGCAGGACAGCCGGTCGGCCCGCAGGACGACGGCGGCCGGCCCGCAGGACGGGCGGCTGCAAGGACGGCGGCCGCAAGGGCGGGCGGCCGGGAAGGACGAAGGGCCACCGCCCGCAGGCGGTGGCCCTCAGCCGTGTGTGTGCCGCCCGGTCAGAGCTGCTCGACCACGTAGTCGATGCAGGCGGTGAGCGCCTCGACGTCCGACGGCTCGATGGCCGGGAACATCGCGACGCGCAGCTGGTTGCGGCCGAGCTTGCGGTACGGCTCGGTGTCGACGATGCCGTTGGCACGCAGTGCCTTCGCCACGGCGGCGGCGTCCACCGAGTCGTCGAAGTCGATCGTGCCGACCACCTGGGAGCGCTCGGCCGGGTTCGCCACGAACGGGTTCGCGAACGAGGACTTCTCGGCCCAGCCGTACAGGCGGCCCGAGGAGTCGGCCGTCCGGGCGACGGCCCAGTCGAGGCCGCCGTTGCCGTTCAGCCACTCCAGCTGGTCGGCCAGCAGGAACAGGGTGGCGATCGACGGGGTGTTGTACGTCTGGTCCTTCGACGAGTTGTCGATGGCCGTCGGCAGGTCGAAGAACGGCGGGATGTACCGGCCGGAGCCGGCGATCTCGGCGGCGCGCTCCAGGGCGGCCGGGGAGAAGGCCGCCAGCCAGAGCCCGCCCTCGGAGGCGAAGGACTTCTGCGGGGCGAAGTAGTAGACGTCCGTCTCGGTGATGTCGACCGGCAGGCCGCCGGCGCCCGAGGTGGCGTCCACCAGGACCAGCGAGCCCTGGTCGGCGCCGACCGGGCGCCTGATCGGCATCGCGACGCCGGTGGAGGTCTCGTTGTGGGTGAGTCCGTAGACGTCCACGCCCGCCTCGGCGACCGGCAGCGGGTGGGTGCCCGGGGCGGTCTTGATGACGGTCGGCTCGGCCAGCCACGGGGCGGCCTTGACCGAGGAGGCGAACTTGGACGAGAACTCGCCGAAGTCGAGGTGCTGGGACTTCTCCCGCACCAGGCCGAAGGCCGCGATGTCCCAGAAGGCGGTGGAGCCGCCGTTGCCGAGCACCACCTCGTACCCCTCGGGGAGGGAGAAGAGGCTGCTCACGCCCTCGCGCACGCGCTTGACCAGGTTCTTCACCGGGGCCTGGCGGTGCGAGGTGCCGAGCAGGGAGGTCTCGGTCGCGGCGAGGGCACTCAGGGCCTCGGGGCGCACCTTGGACGGGCCGCAGCCGAAACGGCCGTCTGCGGGCTTGATGTCAGCGGGGATCTGGATCTGAGCCACGGCCGCAGCCTACCGGCCGCGATTGCGCGGGCGGAACGGCAGTCCGCCCGCTGAGATGTGATCTCCACGGCCTCGGGACGCACCGGCAGCGGGCCCGGCGGACGGCCGAACCCGCTGCTCAGCGGTGGTGTGTCAGTGCGCGATGGCGTCGAAGCCCTCGATGTCGCGCGGGCTGCGCGGCGCGGGGCCGATGTAGCGCGCGGCGGGGCGCACGAGCCGTCCCGTGCGCTTCTGCTCCAGGATGTGCGCCGACCAGCCGGCGGTGCGCGCACAGGTGAACATCGACGTGAACATGTGCGCCGGGACCTCGGCGAAGTCCAGCATGATGGCGGCCCAGAACTCGACGTTGGTGGCCAGCACGCGGTCGGGGCGGCGGTTGTGCAGCTCCTCCAGCGCGGCCTTCTCCAGCGCCTCGGCGACCTCGAAGCGCGGCGCGCCGAGCTCCTTGGCGGTACGGCGCAGCACGCGGGCGCGCGGGTCCTCGGCGCGGTACACGCGGTGGCCGAAGCCCATCAGGCGCTCGCCCTTGTCCAGCGCGTTCTTGACCCAGGCGGTGGCGTCGCCGGTGCGCTCGATCTCCTCGATCATGCCGAGCACGCGGGACGGCGCGCCGCCGTGCAGCGGGCCGGACATCGCGCCGACGGCGCCGGAGAGCGCGGCGGCCACGTCGGCGCCGGTGGAGGCGATGACGCGGGCGGTGAAGGTGGAGGCGTTCATGCCGTGCTCGGCGGCCGACGTCCAGTAGGCGTCGATGGCCTTGACGTGCTTCGGGTCCGGCTCGCCGCGCCAGCGGATCATGAAGCGCTCGACGACCGTCTCGGCCTTGTCGATCTCGCTCTGCGGGACCATCGGCAGGCCCTGGCCGCGGGCGGACTGGGCGACGTAGGACAGCGCCATGACGGCGGCGCGCGCGAGGTCGTCGCGGGCCTGCTCGGCGGAGATGTCCAGCAGCGGCCTGAGGCCCCAGACCGGGGCCAGCATGGCGAGGGCGGACTGCACGTCGACGCGGATGTCACCGGAGTGGACCGGGATCGGGAACGGCTCGGCGGCCGGCAGGCCGGGGTTGAACTTGCCGTCCACCAGCAGGCCCCAGACGTGGCCGAAGGAGACGTGGCCGACCAGGTCGTCGATGTCGACTCCTCGGTACCGCAGGGCGCCGCCTTCCCGGTCGGGTTCGGCGATCTCGCTCTCGAAAGCGACGACTCCCTCAAGCCCGGGTACGAAGTCGGACATGCGACGGCTCCTTCAGTTCTGCGATGGACGGGCCGCCGTGGTGGGGGCGGTTCGCCGGTGACCGATGGGTGGTTGGCACTGGGTGCCAGAGTGACAGGCACGGGGTGCATTGCGCCATACACCACCGTGGTGATGTTTCCCCGGGGCCCGCTTGACTTTTCCGTCGAGGGCCGGTCGTGCCCGGGAATCCTCCGGAGCCAAACGCTCGCTTCCGGACAATTCACCGTACGGCGGACAGTCGAGCGGTGGCGAGACACCTTATCTCCCACCGGGGTTTGTCCGGACGTAGCGGTGCCGGTTGCTTGTCGTACGGGATGATGTTGACGTGCAGACCCCGGAACGCGCCCAACCGACGCCCCTGAGCCCCGCCACCCGGAACCTGGCCGACGAGGTCCGGCCCGGGCCGGACCTCACCGTCATGCGCGAGCACTACAGCCATGAGGGCTTGGTGGAGGAGCAGCTCACCGCCGAGCCGATCGGCCAGTTCACCCGCTGGTTCCACGAGGCGGACGACGCAGGGGTGGTGGAGCCCAACGCGATGGTGCTCTCCACCGCGGACGCCGAGGGGCGGCCCAGCTCGCGGACCGTCCTGCTGAAGGGCTTCGACGCGCGCGGCTTCGTCTTCTTCACCAACTACGGCTCGCGCAAGGGCGCCGAGCTGGCCGTCAACCCGCACGCCGCGCTGCTCTTCCCGTGGATCGAGCTGGCCCGCCAGGTGATCGTCCAGGGCCGGGTGGAGAAGGTCGGCCGGGACGAGACCGCCGCCTACTTCCGTACCCGCCCGCACGGCTCGCAGCTCGGCGCCTGGGCGAGCGAGCAGTCCAGCCCGGTCGGCGGGCGCGAGGTGCTGGAGCAGCGGTACGCCGAACTGGAGCGGCGCTACCCGGAGGGCGAGGGCGTCCCGGTGCCGCCGTTCTGGGGCGGCTACCGGGTGGTTCCGGCCAGCGTGGAGTTCTGGCAGGGCCGGGCGAACCGGCTGCACGACCGGCTGCGCTACCTCGCCGACCCGTCCTCCCCGACGGGCTGGCGGGTGGAACGGCTCTGCCCGTGAGCCCGCCCCCGGAGGCGGCGGCGCAGGCGGCTGGACGGATGACAGCAGCGCGGCGTGACAGGGCTTCTGAGGATCGGTCAGGTGTAGGATGCGCGTCGCGGACCGGGCCGAATCCGAACCGAGCCCGCTGGGCCGCGAGACCGAGTGAGGGACTGATGGGCGTCACCGATGCGGAAATCGGCTCGGGAACCTGCTCGGGGCTCGGCTCCGACCTGGTCGACGTCACAGCGCTGCCCCTCGACGAGCTCGACGGGCTGCCCGACACCGTCCTCGGCGAACTGCTCCGCCGGGTGGTCGGCGACGCCCTCGTCCCCGGCGCCGAGCCGGTCGCCGCGTTCCAGTCCGCCCTGTAGGGCTCGTCCGTCTGGGCCCCTTCTGGGGGCCCCGCGGCGCCACTGGCCACGGTCTTCGCCAACTCCCCGGCGCGACCGGCTGAGTTCACGACATGCTGGGTATGACAGCAGCGCAGTCGCAGCGTGAACGGGCCCGGGGGGTGCAGTGCGGCCGTACTTCTTCTTCAGTTATGCGCGGCGGGACTACGAGGCGGGCGACGCCTTCGTCGACCAGTTCTTCAACGACCTGCGGGACGAACTCGGCCGGATCGAGCCCACCGCCGGCGCCGACGAGCTCGCGTACCGCGACACCGAGCGGCTGCGGCTGGGCGACAACTGGGAGCAGCAGCTGGCCCAGATGCTGGCCCGCTGCCGCACGATGGTCGCGCTCTACTCCCCGGCGTACTTCGCCAGCCTGTACTGCGGCAAGGAGTGGACGGCCTTCCGCGGCCGGGTCCGCCGCCACCAGGAGCTGGCCGGGGACATCGTCCCGGCGCTGATCCCGGTGCTCTGGGAGTCCCTGCCGGACGAACTGCCCGACGAGGTCCTGAAGATCCAGTACGTCCAGCTCGGGATGGGCGAGACGTACGTCCGCTCCGGACTGCGCGACCTGCTGCGGATCGACCCGCTCGGGGCGGAGTACCGGCAGGTCGTCCGGGTGGTCGCCGAGCGCATCCGGGACGCGGCCGCCCGCCGGCTCACCGAGCTGCCCGACTTCGACCTCGGCGCGGTCCGCGGCTACTTCCCGGTGGCCGCGCCGGTGCGGCCCGCGCCCACCGCCGGGATGGTCCGGCTGTTCGTCGCGGCGGGCCGCGCCTCGGACGTGCCCGCCGGCCGCGCCCCTGCCGGGGCCGCCCCCGCGGCCGTCGTCCCCGCCCCGGCCGCCGCTCCCGCCGCCGTCGCGGGCGCGCCGGAGGGCGGCTGCGCCCACCGCGGGGGCTGGTACGGCCCCAAGCCCTGGCACTGGGCGCCCTACCACCCGCCGACCCAGCCGTCCCTGGTGGTCCGCGCCCAGCAGGTGATCACCTCGGCCGGGCACACCACCACCCTGGAGGAGATCGGCACCGGGCTCGGCGAGAAGCTCGACCAGGCCCGCGAGGACAACCAGATCAGCGTGCTGCTGGTGGACCCGTGGATGGCCGGCAGTGAGCGCTACCGGTCGGCGCTGCGCGAGTACGACGACCAGAACCACCCGGTCACCGGCGTGATGGTGCCCTCCGGCAGCGACGACCCGACCGGCGGTCCGGAGCGCGACGCGCTGTGGGCCGGCGTGCGCGGCGTGTTCCGCCGCAACTGGCTGCGCCGGAGCGACCCGGAGCACCTGTTCCGCATCGCGGTGCCCCGGGAGAGCTTCGACGACCAGCTCACCATCATGGTGACGGTTGCTCAGAACAAGCTCATGGACGACAACTTCGATTGGGGGGACGATGTCGACGGCGCTGCCTTCGGCCTCGGCCCCGGCGGTGACGAAGCCGGTCCGGTGATGCCCGGGCTGGCCATCCCGGCGTGGCCGCCAGGCCCGCGCCGCAGCCCGGACGGCGCTGCCGTGCCGCTGAGGGGAGAGCAGGACGATGTTCGCTGAGCCCGGTGTCGAGTCGGAGCGGACCGGACCGGGTTCGGTCGTCACCTTCTACTCCTTCAAGGGCGGCACCGGCAGAACGATGGCCCTGGCCAACGTCGGCTGGATCCTCGCCAGCCGCGGCCTGCGCGTCCTGGTGGTCGACTGGGACCTGGAGGCGCCCGGCCTGCACCGCTACTACCACCCGCTGCTGGTCGACCCGGAGCTGCACGCCACCGACGGCCTGATCGACCTGCTGCGCTCCTACGTCAAGCAGGCGCTGCCCTCCGCCGCCGGGCCCTCCGGCGTCACCCCCGGCGCCTGGCTGGACGAACCCGGCCGCCTCGACGGCTACATCTGCGGCCTCGCCCTCGACCTGCCGCCCGGCGGCCGGCTCGACTTCCTGCCCGCCGGCCGGCAGAACGCGGCCTACTCCGCCGCCGTCACCAGCTTCAACTGGCGCAGCTTCTACCACGGCCGGGACATCCGCGGCGGGGAGTTCCTGCGCGAGCTGCGCGAACGCTGGGCCCGCAGCTACGACTACGTGCTGATCGACAGCCGGACCGGGGTCAGCGACACCTCCGGGATCTGCACCGTGCTGATGCCCGACACCGTCGTCGACTGCTTCACCTTCAGCGCCCAGAACATCCGCGGCGGCGTCGACGCCGCCCGCACCATCGCCGAGGCCGAGGAGCGGGCCATCCGGGTGATGCCCGTCCCGATGCGGGTCGAGGACGCCGAGCAGGAGCGCCTGGAGGCCGGCCGGGACTTCGCCCGCGAGGCCTTCGCCCCCTACCTCGGCCGCTGGCTGCCCGCCGACCGCCGGGCCGGCTACTGGAGCGACGTCGAGGTCCCGTACAAGCCCTTCTACGCCTACGAGGAGGTGCCCGCCACCGTCGCCGACCGGCCGCAGGAGGCGCGCAGCCTGCTCAACGCCTTCGAACGGCTGGCCGGGTGGATCACCGACGGCCGGGTCCGGGCGCTGCGGCCGCTCAGCGGAGAGGCCCGCCGCCGGCTGTACGGCGCCTACCTGCGCGCCACCCGCACGATGCCCCGCCAGGTGTACGTCAGCTACGCCCCCGAGGACCGGATGTGGGCCGAGTGGGCCTCCGCCACGCTCACCGGCTTCGGCTACCAGACCTCGCTGCACAACGCCGCCGAACCGCACAGCGGCCTGCCCGTCGAGGCCGCCGGGCCGCTCGACGGCCAGGGCCGGGTGCTCGCCCTGCTCTCGCCCGAGTACACCGCGCTGCCCCGCGCCGCGGAGGTCTGGCAGCTCCTGGGCGGGCACGAACTCACCAGCGGCTCACCGCTGCTGGTCGCGCTGCGGCTGCAGGGCTCGGACGAGCCGGTGCCCCGCCCGTTCATCGGCCCGGCCGCCCCCGACCTGGTCCGCTCCTCCGCCGTCCTCGCCGAGTCCCAGCTCTACAGCGAACTCGGCCCGCCGCCCGGAGCCAGCCGCCAACCCGACAACGAGAGCGGCGAGTTCGCTGCGCCGGCCCGGTTCCCCGGCACCGCCCCGCAGGTCCAGGACGCGCCCTCGCGCAACGCCTCCTTCACCGGGCGCGGCCGACTGCTCGAACTGCTCCGCAACCGCTTCACCGCCGGGCCCACCGCCGTGCTCAGCCAGGTCCTCTACGGCTTCGGCGGCGCCGGCAAGTCGCAGATCGCCGCGGAGTACGCCCACCGCTTCAAGGCCGCCTACGACGTGGTCTGGTGGGTGCCCGCCGAGGAGGCCGCCAACATCCCGCAGAAGCTCGCCGAGCTCGCCCCCCGGCTCGGCGTGCAGAGCAGCGACGACGTCGCGCACACCGCGGCCGCCGTGCTCGACGCGCTGCGCCGCGGCCACCCGTACCGGCGCTGGCTGCTGGTCTACGACAACGCCGGGACCCCGGACGAGCTGGCGCCCTGGCTGCCGGCCGGCTCCTCCGGCGGACACGTGCTGATCACCTCCCGCAACCAGGGCTGGTCCAAGCACGCCGGCCTGGTCGAGGTCGACGTCTTCCTGCGCGAGGAGAGCATCCGGCTGCTGCGCCGCTTCAACACCGGCCTGGCCCAGGCCGACGCCGACCAGGTCGCCGACCGGCTCGGCGACCTGCCGCTCGCCGTCGGCCAGGCCGCCGTCTGGCTGCAGGAGACCTCCATGCCGGTCTCCACCTACCTCGAACTGCTCGACGACGCGCTCACCGAGATGCTCGAACGCACCCGGCTGCGCCCCGCCGAGTACCCGCACTCCGCCGCCGCGACCTGGCGGATCTCGGTCGAGGAGCTGCGCGGGGTCAACGCCCCCGCCGCCCAGATCCTGGAGATCTGCGCCTTCTTCGGCCCGGACGCCATCCCGATGCGGCTGCTGTACAGCCGGGCCGTCACCCACGCGCTGCGGCTGCCCCCGCGCGCGCCCCGCGACAAGCTGGCGATCGGCGAGTTCCTGCGCGCCATCAACCGGTACGGGCTGGCCCGCACCGACCAGGGCAGCGAGACCATCACGGTGCACCGGCTGGTCCAGGCCGTGCTCCGGGACCAGGTCGGCGGCGGCCAGCGCGCCGACATCCGCGCCGTGGTGCACGCCGCGCTGGCCACCGCCAACCCCGGCGACCCGGACATCCCCGCCAACTGGCCGCAGTACGCCGAACTCCTGCCCCACCTCTGGCCGTCCGGCGCCGCCAGCAGCGGCGACGAGGACGTCCGGCAGTGGATCATCGACTCGGTCCGCTACCAGTGGAAGCGCAGCCTGCACGAGTCCGGCCGGGAGCTCGCCGAGCGCACCCTGGAGCACTGGCGCCAGGACGGGTACGGCGGCTCCGGCTTCGACGTCGAGAACGACGCCCAGACCCTGATGCTGCGCACCCAGCTCAGCAACATCCGCCGCTCCCAGGGCGCCCTCCAGGAGGCGTACGAGATGGACGAGGACATCCTGGAGCGCTTCACCGCCACCCTCGGGCCCGAGCACTCGCACACCCTCGCCGTCGCCAACAGCCTCGGCGCCGACCTGCGCTTCCTGGGCCGCTACGAGGAGGCCAGGGCGATGGACCGCAGGACCCTGGACGCCGCCCGGCGCACCCTCGGCCCGGACCACCCGCGCACCCTCATGATCACCAACAACCTGGCCGTCTCCGACTACCTCGCCGGGGACCGCCGGGCCGCCCTCGAACGGCACCGCAGCAACTACCTCCAGCAGCGCGACGCGCTGGGCGCGCACAGCCTGTACGCGCTGTCCTCGGCCAGCAACTACGCCCGCGACCTGCGCGAGACCGGGCGGCTGCGGGAGGCGCTGGACCTGCTGGAGGAGACCGTCCGGATCTACCAGCAGACCATCGGCGACGGCCACACCGACACCCTGCGCGCCCGCAAGAACCTCGCCGTCGCGCTGCGCCGGGCCGGCCGGTACAACGAGGCGCTGGAGATCGACGAGGACATCTACCAGCGGTACCTGGACATCAACGGGCCCGAGCACCCCGACACCCTGGCCGCCGCGACCAACCTGGCCAGCGACCTCAACGCCCTCGGCGACACCGACCGGGCCATCCAGCTCGCCGAGCGGGCCCTCGCCCGCTACCGGGACTACCTCGGCGAGAACCACCCCGTCACCCTGGCCGGCGCCAACAACCTCTCCGTCTACCTACGGCTGGCCGGGCGGATCGTGGAGGCGCGCGAGCTGTCCGCACGCACCCTGCGGCAGTTCCGGGCGGTCCTCGGCGACAGCCACCTGTACATCCCGATCGCGATGATGAACCACGCCAACGACCTGGTGCTGGCGGGGGAGGGGCCGGCCGCGCTGGCGCTGGAGGAGCAGGGGGCGCCGATGATGGCCGCGACGCTCGGCGCGGACCACTACGACACCATCGGCATCAACGCCAACCTCGCCCTCTCGCTGGCCTCGGCGGGGGAGGGGGAGCGCTCGGCCAGGCTGCACGCCGACTGCGTCCGGCGGGCCCGGCAGACCCTGGGGGAGGAGCACCCGACCACGGTGGCGGTGAAGGCGCGGCAGCGGCTGGACTCGGACATCGAACCGCCCTCCGTGTAGGTCCTGCCGGGTCCTGCGCGGCCCAGGGGGAGGCGTCCGCGCGACGCCTCCCCGGCGGCCCGTCAGGGGGGCGCTAGGCTCGCCGGCATGGTGCCGTTCCGGCAGTATCTGCTGAAGATCCACAGTCGGTGCAACCTGGCCTGCGACTACTGCTACATGTACGAGGCGGCGGACCAGAGTTGGCGCGGGCGGCCGCGGCGGATGGAGCTGGCCACCGCCCGGCGGGCCGCCCGGCGGATCGCCGAGCACGCGCAGCGGTGCGGGCTCGACGAGGTCGGGGTGATCCTGCACGGCGGCGAGCCGCTGCTGGTCGGCGCCGCCCATCTGGACGCGCTGCTCGGCGAGTTGGCCCACGGCGCCGGGGTCCGGGTGCGGTTCAGCCTGCAGACCAACGGGCTGCGGCTGCTGGAGGAGCCCGCGCTGCTGGAGGTCCTGCACCGGTACCGGGTCGCGGTGGGGGTGTCGCTGGACGGCACCGCCGCCGACCACGACCGGCACCGGCGCTTCCCGTCCGGCGCCGGCAGCTGGGCGCGGACGGCCGAGGCGGTCCGGCTGCTGGGCTCGGCCGGGCACCGGGAGCTGTTCGCCGGGCTGCTGTGCGTGGTGGACCTCGCCGCGGACCCGGTCGCCACCTACGAGGCGCTGCTGGAGTTCGCACCGCCCCGGATCGACCTGCTGCTGCCGCACGGGACGTGGGAGGCCCAGCCGCCGGGTGTGCGGCGCTCACCGCCGCCGGCGCCCCCGGCGGGCACCGAGGCGGCCCCGTACGGGGAGTGGCTGATCGCCGCCTTCGACCGCTGGTACGGCGCCCCGCGCCGGGAGACGGGCATCCGGCTCTTCGAGGAGCTGGCCGTGCTGCTGCTCGGCGGCCGGGCCGCCAGCGAGTCCGTCGGGCTGGCACCGGTCGACCTGGTGGTGGTGGAGACGGACGGCGTCATCGAGCAGGCCGACAGCCTCAAGGCCGCCTACGACGGGGCGCCGGGGACGGGCCTGGACGTCTGGCGGCACGGCTTCGCGGAGGCCGCCGCCCACCCTGCCTTCCAGGCCCGCCAGCGCGGCCTGGAGGGCCTCGGGCCGGTCTGCGCGGCCTGCCCGCTGGCCGCCGTGTGCGGCGGCGGCCTCTACGCCCACCGGTACGGGGACGGGCGCTTCGACCAGCCGTCGGTGTACTGCGCGGACCTGGACCGGCTGATCCGCCACATCGCGGCCCGGCTGCGGGCGGACGTCGCGGAGCTGGGCGCCGCCTCGGCGGTGGAGGCGGCGGGTCGACCCCCACTGATCCAGGTTGATCCAGGTTGATTCGGGCCGATTCGGTCTGATTCGGGACCGGTTGAGGAGCGTGGGCGATGGGTGTGGACACGGGTGCGGGCGCGGCGGTGGCGGCCGGGGTGCCGGGCTCCAGAGCCGCGGACGGGCTGCAGCGGCACGGACTGGACCGGGAGGTCTTCCGGGCGATCGCGGCGGCGCGCGGCGGTCCGCGGGCCGTACGGCTGCTGCGTGCCGGGCAGGTGAGCAAACGGGCGCTGCTGCTGCTGGCGCTGCGGCGGGCGCTGCCGGCCGGTGAGAAGGCCTTCGCCGAGGCGTACGCCGAGCTCGGTGCCCTGCGGTCGACCGACCGGGCGGGCTGGGAACAGGTGTTGCTGAGACCGGAGTTGGACGCCTGGGCGGCCGACTGCCTGCGCGCGCTGGCGGCCGGGCGGGCCGCGCCGCTCGCGGTGCTGGGGGAGTTCGTCCGGGGCGGGCCGGCGGGGGAGCCCGTGCCGCTGGAGTGCGACGGACTGCACTGGACCCCGGTGATCGACCACGTCGGCCCGCGCCGGGCGGGCTACGGCCGACCGGTCGCCGGACCGCTGAGCGAGGTCGAACTGGCCCAGTGGCACGCGATGTTGGCGCAGGCGTGGCGGATCCTGGTGCGCCGCCACCGCCCGCACGCGGAGGCGGTGGCGGCCTGCGTCAGCACTCTCGTGCCGCTGCACCCGGCCCCGGACGGATCGGCGGTCAGCGCCGCGGCCCGCCGGGCGTACGGCGCGGTCGCGACCTCGCTCCCGGCCGAGCCGGTGCTGCTGGCACTGGCCCTGGTGCACGAGTTCCTGCACGTCCAACTGGGCGCCCTGCTGGACCTCGTGCCGCTGCACCACCCCAACGGCGCCGCGGTGTACCACGCCCCCTGGCGCCCCGACCTGCGCCCGGTCGGCGCCCTGCTCCAGGGCACCTACGCGCACCTGGGCGTCGCCGACTTCTGGCGGGGCGAGCTGGCCGCCGGGGCGCCGGGCGGGGCCCGGGCGGAGCGGGAGCACGTTCGATGGCGGGCGCACACGGGTGCTGCGGTGGGTACCTTGGCGGCGTGCGGTGAGCTCACGCCGAGCGGTCTGGAGTTCACCGAGGAGATCGCCCGGACGGTACGCGAATTCGGGTGAAAAGGGGCTGCCGGCGGCCGACTCCGCGGCGGCGGCCCTTGTGTGGCAATACAATTGGGGAAGGAACGCGGCGCCGCGAACCCGCAAAAAGGACAGTCCTTTTCCATTCGGGAAAAGGGGCGGGAGCCCTGTTGACGACTGGTCAGGTTGCAGCCTGGCAGTCACAGGGCCCCCTGAGCACCGATCTCTGCAGGAAGGCACTCTATGGAACAGGGTACAAGCGCCGACGACCAGCCGACCCCGGAGCCTTCGGGCAACCCGCGCCGACCGGCGCTGCTGCGCCGGGTCCGCGACGCGATGGTCATCGCGGCCTGTGCCGGGGCCGCCGGCGCGCTGGGCAGCCAGCTCGCCACCGCGGCCTGGGGGTACATCGGCCAGCACTGAGCAAGAGGTCCGCCGGGTCCGATCCTGGGCCCGGTGGGCCGCTCGGCGCGTGAAACGGCGAGTGCGCGACCGCTGAACGAGTGAATTTTGGGCGACGAGGCGCCCAGTTCCTGGGCGGATGCCAACTTGCCGGGCGAAGGTGCCGCGCATGGACATCGCGCGGGCCTTGCTGGCGATAGATTGGGGCGCCCGAGGCTACCCATCCTTGGCAGGGCCTAACCGCGCCAGAAGGAACGAATATGACACCGGTAACCAGCACCAGGCCAGGCAGCGAACTGACGGACCCTCAGATCTCGCTGGACCGCCCCTCGCTCGCCGATCTGGCCGCGCTGGGCGCGCAGGAGCTCGCCGCCCGGCTGCACCGCGCCCTCCCCGGCGCGGATTCCGGCCGGGTGCCGGTCGCGGCATTCAATTCCTCGATCTGATCGACCCGTCCATTTACCGGGCCGGGTTTCCCCGGAGCGAATCCAACTGAATCAGATCCTGTGATGACGCGAATTCCGCTGCCATTGACGCAATTCGTGGTCAAGATGCACAGCCGTTGCGACCTCGCCTGCGACCACTGCTATGTCTACGAGCACGCGGACACCAGTTGGCGCGGGCGCCCCAAGGTCATCGGTGACCAGGTCCTGGCCAAGGCCGCCGAACGCATCGGCGAGCACGCGGCCACGCACCGGCTGTCCGCCGTCCGGGTCGTCCTGCACGGGGGAGAGCCCCTGCTCGCCGGCCCGGACCGGTTGCGCCGCGCGGCCGAGGCGTTCCGCGCCGCGCTCGCGCCCGACTGCGCCCTCGACCTGCGGATCCACACCAACGGAGTGCTGCTGGACCGCGCGTTCTGCGAACTCTTCGACGAACTCGGGGTGAAGGTCGGCGTCTCGCTGGACGGCGACCGCGCGGCCAACGACCGCCACCGCCGCTACGCCGACGGCCGCAGCAGCCACCCGCAGGTGCTGCGGGCCGTGGAGCTGCTGCGCCGACCCGCGTTCCGACACCTGTTCGCCGGCCTGCTGTGCACCATCGACGTCGAGAACGACCCGGTGGCGGTCTACCGCGCCCTGGCCGAACTCCAGCCCCCGGCCGTCGACTTCCTGCTGCCGCACGCCACCTGGGAGGAACCGCCGAAACGTCCCTCCACGGCGGGTCGGGCACCCTACGCGGACTGGCTGCTGGCCGTCTACGACCGGTGGGAGGCCGACGGCCGTCCGTTCGCCGTCCGCACGTTCGAGTCGGTGCACCGCACGCTCCGCGGCCTGTCCAGCCTCACCGAGTCGCTCGGCCTGGAGCCGTCCGACCTGGTGGTGCTGGAGACGGACGGCACCTTCGAGCAGGCGGACAGCCTCAAGACCGCCTACGACGGCGCGCCCGCGACCGGCTTCGACGTCTTCACCCACAGCCTCGACCAGGTCGCCCGGCACCCCGGCATCGCCGTCCGGCAGGCGGGGCTCGACGGCCTGAGCGAGACCTGCCGCACCTGCCCCGTCGTGCGGTCCTGCGGAGGCGGTCTGTACGCCCACCGCTACCGGGACGACGATGAGGGCGGCGGCTTCGACCATCCCTCCGTCTACTGCGGGGACCTCATGACGCTCATCAACGGCATCGCCGGCCGGGGAAACCCGCTGCCCGCCGTGCCCGCGCAGGGAACCGAACCGGTGGTGCCGGCGGCGCTCACCGAGCAGCAGCTCGACGAGCTGGCCCGCGGCCACGGCGGCCCGGACACCGTCCGGGCGCTGGCCCGCTCCCAACTCGCCGTGACCAGGGCCATGCTGGCCGCCGCCTGGGGCGCCTCGGGTCTGCGCCACTCGGCCGCCTGGGACCAGCTGTCCACCCTCGACCGCACCGCTCCCGCGGCCCTGGACGCCGTCCTGGCCCACCCGTACGCGCGGGCCTGGGCGGCCCGGCGGCTCGCGGGGGACCTCGGCGCGGGCCTCGGGCCGCTGGCCGGGCTGGCCGCCGCGGCGGCGGTCCGGGCCGGGCAGGGCGACGCACTGGCCGTGCCCGTCCGGGGCGGCGTGCTGGCGCTGCCGACCCTGGGGCGGCTGGCCGGGCTGCCGGACGGGGAGGCGGTCGTCACGGGGGCGGCAGGCGGCTTCACGGTCCGCACGGCCTCCGGCGAGGAGATCACCCCGGCCGACCCGCGCTGGCAGCCCGTCCACCGGATCAGACTGGCCGACGGCTGGACGATCGCTCTGGAGGACACCGACCCGCAGCGCGACAGCCACGACCACCCGGTCGAGGAGCGCCTGTCCGAGGCCGAGCGGCTCAACTGGACCGGGGCGCTGCGCGAGGCCTGGGAACTGCTCGGCCACGACCTGCCGGGCTACGCCGAGGGCATCCGGGCCGGCCTGACCACGGTGACCCCGCTGCGGCCCGGCCCGGCCGGGCGGGACCTCAGCGCGGCGGCCCGGCAGGCGTTCGGGGCCGTCGGCATCGCCAGGCCCGCCACCTCGCCGATCCTGGGGCTGCTGCTGGCCCACGAGTTCCAGCACGTGAAGCTGGGCGCCGTCCTGGACCTGCTGGACCTCCACGACCCGGCCGACACCCGGCTCTACCCCGCCCCCTGGCGCCCGGACCCGCGCCCGCTCGAAGGGCTGCTCCAGGGCACCTACGCGCACCTGGCCGTCACCGAGTTCTGGGGCACCCGGACCCTCGCCTACGACGGCCTGCCCGGCGCGGCCGCCGACCACGCGCGCCTGCAGTTCGCCCTGTGGCGCCGCTACACCGCCGAGGCGGTCGAACGGCTCGCCGGGTCGGGCTCGCTGACGGCGCTCGGCTTGCGCTTCGCCGACGGCATGCGCGGGACCATCGGCCCCTGGCTGGAGGTGCCGCTGCCCGCGGCCGCCGAGCGGGCGGCCCGGGCGACGGCCGTGGTCCACGGCTGAACGCACCGCAGCAGCACAGCGCCACAGCAACGCAGCAGCACAGCACCGTCGTACCGCAGCGCCACAGCACCGCAGCAACGCCGTACCGCAGCAACGCCGTACCGCCGCTGAACGCCCATCCGCCCCGGGCTCCCGCGCCCGGGGCCCTCACCCTGGGGAACCGACATCCTCACCGAACCGCGAGTCCTCGGAAAGACCGAACTGGCCGAGCACTTCACCGAACTCGGCGTGCGCCCGGGCATGGTCGTCCACGTCCAGGCCTCCCTGCGGGCCCTGGGTCCGGTCCCCGGCGGCGCCGCGACCGTGGTGGACGCCCTGCTGCACGCCCTCGACGCCCCCGCCCGCGGCACCCTGGTCGCCTACACCGCGACCCCCGAGAACTCCGCCACCTCCCGGATCCACGCGGCCGCGACGGCCGGCCTCTCGCCCTCCCAGGTGGACGCCTACCGCTCGGGGATGCCCCCCTTCGACCCGGCCACCACGCCCTGCTCGCCGACCATGGGCGCCCTCTCCGAACAGATCCGCACCCACCGGGGCGCCCGGCGCAGCTCCCACCCGCAGACCTCGTTCGCGGCCCTCGGCAGGCTCGCCCGGGAGATCACCCGCACCCACGACCTCACCTCCCACCTGGGCCCCGACTCCCCCCTCGGCCGCCTCTACGACCTGGACGCGCGGGTGGTGATGATCGGCGTCCCGATGTCCCGCTTCACCGCCTTCCACCTGGCCGACCAGCGGATGCCCGACGTCCCTCTTCGCGAGTACCGCTGCGCGGGCCCCCAGGGCTGGATCTCCTTCAAGGCCCCCGACCTGGACGACCTCCACTTCGCCGAGCTGGGCAGCGAGGTCCTGCGGGAGGCCGTGGGCGTCACCGAGCGCCGCATCGGCGGTGCCCGCTGCCGCCTCCTGTCGGTCCGGGAGGCGGTCGACGTGGCCACCGGCATCCTGCACCGCCGGCGCGGTACGCAGGACTGACGCACCGTCCGCCGCAGCGCGCCCGTCCGGCGGGCCGTCGTGGCGCGGTGCCGTGTTCCGGCGCACACGGTTCGCACCCGTTCGACCCGATGGTGAGCCCGGTTCGCCGGGCCGCCACCGACGGTTCGCCCGGAGACCATTGAGACTCCCGTGCCGTTGGTGCAAGATCGACTCCGTTGCCCCTGGGGAGGGGACAACGGTGTCCCGGGGAGGGTTCGATGATCAGTCGTCGAGGCATGCTGCGCGCACTCGCGGCGCTACCGGCGGGTGCGGCGGGCGTCGCGCTGGGGGCGGGGACGGCCCACGCGGACTTCGCCACGGTGCTGAACCCGGCGACCGACTGGGGACCCTGGGAGGGCTGGGGCACCTCGCTCGGCTGGTGGGCCAAGCACGTGGGGCCCGACCAGGCCGTCGCCGACGCCCTGTTCGGACGCGGTCGGACGGAGCTCCTCGGGCAGACCGTGCCGGGCCTCGGCCTGAACATCGTGCGGTACAACGCGGGTGCCTCGGGGGTCAACAGCATCGACGGCCGGACCATGCAGCCGGCGCCCGTGATCGACGACTACAAGCACATCGAGGGCTACCAACTCGACTGGTACGACGACGATCCGGGCTCGGCGAGCTGGAACTGGAACGCCGACGCCCGACAGCGCGACATGATGTGGCTGGCCCGGGACCGCGGGGCGGACGTCTTCGAACTGTTCTCCAACTCGCCGATGTGGTGGATGCTGAAGAACAACGACCCGTTCGGCGCGGACGACGGGAGCTGCAACCTCAACGAGCGGGACTTCGGGCGGCACGCCGCGTACCTCGCCACGGTGGCGCGCTACGCGCACGACCACTGGGGGATCGACTTCTCCTCCGTCCAGCCCGTCAACGAGCCCGGGGCGGCGTGGGGCGGCTCGTGGGGGCACAGCCAGGAGGGCTGCTACTTCTCCCCGGCCCAGCAGGCCGAGCTCATCGCGCACACCCGGTCGCAGCTGGACGTCCTCGGCCTCGGCTGGATGCAGGTGGCCGGGCTGGACGAGTACGACTACGACACGGCGCTGTACACCTGGAACGCCTTCGACGACGCCACCCGGCAGCGGATCGGCAAGGTCAACGTGCACGGCTACGCCCGTAGCCAGCCGCGCGACCAGCTGTACGCGGCCGCCGCGGCGGCCGGGAAGCGCATCTGGCAGTCGGAGTACACGGACTGGATCGCCAACGGGTTCACCACCGCCGAGAGCATCAACCGCGAGCTGCACGAGCTCCACCCGACCGCCTTCGTCTACTGGCAGATCGCGGACTCCCCCGGCTACGGGGCGATCGAGCTCGACGGCTCGGGGGTCTCCAGGGTCAACACCAAGTTCTTCGTCCTGGCCCAGTACACCCGGCACATCAGGCCCGGCATGCTGATCATCGAGACCGGGCATCCGGACGTGGTGGCGGCCTACGACGACGCCGCGGGGAAGCTGGTCGTGGTCGCGGTGAACCGCGGCGACGCGCAGTGGATCGACATCCACCTCTCCCTCTTCGGCGTGATCCCGGCGGAGGGGACCATGGTCGACCGGTGGTGCACCGAGTTCGACGGGGGCAGGCGCTACGAGCACCGCCTGGACACGAGGATCAGCGGAACCCGGTTCTGGTCGCAGTTCCCGGCACGGTCGGTGCAGACCTTCGAGATCTCCGGGATCCGCCGCTAGCCCATGGCGCGAGTTGCGGGCCCCGCCGACCGGAGCGGGGCCCGCTTTCGCGTGCGCCGGGGCGGCCGGTCTCTCCCCCATCCCCTGCGCGAGTGCCGCTGCTCGGGTCTGCGCGGCTGAATCTCCCCGGGCTGTCCACGAGTTGAAGATCGGCGCCGGCTCGCTGCCACCTGGTCCACCGAGGGCCGCGGTGGGCCTGGCCACCGCGACTCTTCCGCCCCTCGCGCCACGCCATTTGAACAGGCGAGTTGGCGAAATCGAACACGAGCGCCGAGTCGACACATAGCATCTGAGTGCTCGGTCGGATGCGTAGCGCGATGTCGTGGACGTAGCGCCAAGCCTTGGTCCGTGCGATTCGTGCACACGTACATTGTCATCTCTGGGGGGAGATCGCGATGCCAGACATCAAGGTCGGTAGGGAGTTACGCGACTCCGCAGGGGTGTCGCAAGCGTTGGGCGAGGAGTTCGCCACGCCGATCACCGCCGCACTGACTGCGGCGAAGACAGCCTCGGGTCAGTTGGCCGGTTGGTCGGTGGCCGGTGCACTCGATCAGCTGGGGACGGGCTGGGCGGCTCCGCTCGACCAGGTCCGGCAGCGGTTGGCCTCCACCGCCACCAAGTTGGTGGCGAACGCGGATGCGCACGACCGAAATGAGCAGGCCATCGCCGGGGCGTGGAAGGGGGGCGTGGAGTGAGCAGCACCTACGAGCTCCTGCTGAAGTTCGACCCGCAGGGCCTGCGCGACGCCGCGAAGAGCTGGAAGGCGCTGGCCCAAGCGGCGAGCACCGTGGACTCCCGTCACCGTGCGCAGGTCAGTGGGCCGTTGCACCAGGGCTGGCACGGCGCCGACGCAGGTGCGGCCTTCGAGTACATGGCCCGTACCGAGCAGCAGGTGGATATCGTCCGGGTGGAAGCCGAGGCTGTGGCCTTGACGCTGAACACTGTTGCGGACCGGATGTACCAGGCGCAGACCAACCTTACGAACGCGGTTCATCGTGCCCAGGACGCCGGGCTGACCGTCTCACTCGACGGAGTCGTCGATCTGCCGGCTCAGACCTGGGACGAGCGCCACGACCAGGACTCCCGAACGGATGAGGCCCGTCGCGCGCTCGCCTCGGCGAAGGGCGCCTACCAGGACCGGATCAACGCGGCCGTGAAGGCCGCACAGGACGCCAGCGACCAGGGCAGGACCGCCCTCGGCAGGCTGGGTGCCGACATCCTGGGCGACAGGCGGGGCTACGGCGCGATCGCGGAGACCAGGCTCGATGCCGCGGATGTGATGAAGGACCTGGGCCTCGCAGGCGAGTACATGCCGGACGGCAAGGACCCGAAGAGGTCGGCCGAGTGGTGGAAAGGCCTGACCCCGGAGCAGCAGGGCACGTATCTGGCCTTACGTCCGGCCGAGTTGGGGAGGATGGACGGCCTGCCGGCCACGGTGCGGGACAAGGCCAACCGGCTCGTCCTCGATCAGAAGCTCGATGCGCTCGAAGCGGGCCACCCGGCAGACTTCGGCCTCGACCAGGAGGCGTACGGGAAGCGTGTGGCAGCGCTGGCGGAGACCAAGAGGAAGCTTGGCGAGAAGGACGCCGAGAAGGACGAAGCGCACCAGATGTTCCTTCTCGGCCTCGATCCCGAGGCGTACAACGGGGACGGGCGCGCGATCGTCGCAACGGGAAATCCGGACAAGGCCGCGCACACCACCGTATTCGTCCCCGGTACGAACACGGATCTCACGGGCGTCCCGGGGCAGATCACGCGCATCCAGCAGCTTCAGGATCAGGCTGAGAGCTACGCCGGGCCCGGCGAGAGAGTCGCTGTGATCTCCTACCTCGGCTATGACACCCCCGAGAGCCTTCCGGAAGCCGCCAACCCCATGCGAGGGATCGACGGAGCCGAGGACATGCGGCGATTCTCCAACGGCCTCGCGGAAGCGCACGGCGGGCCGAAGAGCCACGTCACCTATATCGCCCACAGCTATGGCAGTTATGCGGTAGGCGTCGTAGACAGTGACGGGAGCGGCTTGCGCGCCGACGACATTGTCACCCTGGGAAGCCCCGGAATGGGCGTCAGCTCGGCCGACCAGCTGAACACGGACCCCGAGCACCTGTGGATCGGCGAGGCCACCGACGATGCGACCAGGCTGGTCGGCGGCTGGAGCCTGGGCCCTGGCCCGCACATCGCGGGATTCGGCGGGACCAACATCCACATCGACACCTCAGGGCACGGAGGGTACTGGGACGAGGGCAGCGACAGTCTGGCCAATCAAGCGAAGGTCATGGTTGGGCAGAAGCCGACTACCGCCCCGAAGGAGGACCTGCTCTGGGGTTCGATCCCCCATTGAGGTCCCGACACAGCCGAAGGACCCACCGTCATGGCAACCCCGCACCGCACCGTCGTTCGAGCAGGCCGCCTTCTGAGCGCCGTGCTCATGGTCACAACCCTTGGAGCCTGCATGTCCTCCGGTCCCGCCCCTGGCGCGTCGCCCACTCCGGGGAAGGATGACCCGCTGCCGGTCAAGTCACGCGACGAGGCCGAGGACTGGGCCCGGCAGTTCGTCGCGCATCTGGCCCAGGTCGCAGACATCCAGATCAATGACGAACCAGTCCAGTCACTCTTCACCTCCTGCGTGGGCAGAAACGGCGAAGTGGCGTCGGATGGCCGGTTCACCTTCAGGTACGCGGTGCACAGCAACGTTCCCAACGCCCAACACAATGAGGTCGTTCGCAAGGTCAGGGACCTGCTCACGGGCGAGGGCCTCAAGATCACCGACTACCGGGAGATGCCCGACCATTCGCCGGAGTCACTGGTCTTCGCGCGGCATCCGGTCAGCAACTACCACGTCGACGTCTCCAGCACGGCGGGCAACGATCGCATGGCCCTCGGCGTCAACACCCCGTGCCTCATGCCGCCGTCGTAGTTGCGACGCCTGTGCAGCGGCCCGTGTCCCAGAGTGCTGGGACACGGGCCGCGTTGGGGTTCAGAGGGCGAAGTGGTCGAACTCGCCGGCCTTCGCGCCGCGGATCCAGGCGTCGAGCTTCGTCTTGGTGGTCGTTACAACGTTCGAAGGATCGTCCGACTCGCGGATGTGGACGAGGTCACCGTCCGTGGCGATCTCGACGCAGTCGGCCCTGTCGCCGCTGAAGCTGGATTTCTGCCAGTTGAGCTGATTCACGGCTACCTTCCCTGAACCTTGTAGCGGATGTGCTGGAGCAGGCCACATGAGTCCCGAGAGGTCGGGGACGGTGAGGCGGCGGCCGAGTCCAGCGGGGGAAGTGCCAAGCTTCTGAGCTGGTCGAACTTCCGCCGGAACGAGGCTACCCCTTCGGGATCCCCAAGGAACGACGAATTGTGCGGATGTTCGAGCAGGACGGTGTCCAGCCGATGATGCCGCCCATGCGCCAACACGAACGGTGCGTCGGTGGACGAGTAGGCGGTGCAGTCGAACGGGAGGATCTGGATCGTCACATGTGGCAGCCGCGCCACCTCGACCAGATGATTCAGCTGGTCCCGCATGACGGTCGGGCCGCCGTACATCATGTGCAGCGCCGCTTCGTGGATCACCGCCCGGAACGGGGGCGCGTTCTCCACGTTCAGTACGTGTTGGCGCTTGCGGCGGAACTCGACCTTCTTCTCGGCGTATTCGAGGATGGTCTCGCTGTACGCCTTTGTCTGGAGAAGCCCGGGGATCAGCAGCGTCTGGTAGCTGTCGAGGCCGGTTGCGCTGGCCTCAAGTTCGGCGAGATCGAGCGCGGTGGAGTGCACATGTGGCCTGAAGTCGCTCCACCATCCCTTGCTGTTGCTCTGGCACATGGCGATGAGTCCGGCCCGGTAGTCGGGGTCGGTGACCTGGCATGTGTCGAGCCAGACATGCAGTCGCTCGACGTTGAGGGTGAGTCTGCCAGCCTCGGTGTGGCTGACGGCAGGTCCCTTCATACCGAGCAATTCGCCGATCTCCGGGCCGGAGAGGTCTGCGGCTTCGCGTAGGCGGCGCAGCTCCTCGCCGAAGCGGCGCTGTCGTTCGGTGATTCCACTCCTGAGTCCCACGCGCGTCCCTTCCTGGCTCCGGGCAGTTTGGCGCGTGAGCCTGTCCAGACGCCACTTTGGTGGGCGTGCGCAAGCGGGCGCCTACGGACAGTGTAGGCGTTGCTGCGGAGCGTATTGCAAAGTTGGACCTAAATCCCTTACAGTCTTCTTGCATCGCCCACCGGACGGATTGTCAGTAACGTCCAGAATCAAGGCAGTTGGTACCGGCTGCCCGGGCACCGAAGAGCACTCGTAGGCGGCGCCTCCAACCCCGTCGCGGGCTTGCTCACGGCGACAGACCCTCCAGGTGTGCCCCCTCTACACCGCAGGGAGATTCCCCGTGTGTAACTTCAACACCCCTTCCCTCGCCCTCGCTCGGCAGACCCTGAGCGGCGCCATGGTGCGC
The DNA here is from genome assembly GCF_042883905.1 of Kitasatospora sp. NPDC058170. Taxonomy (NCBI): domain Bacteria; kingdom Bacillati; phylum Actinomycetota; class Actinomycetes; order Kitasatosporales; family Streptomycetaceae; genus Kitasatospora; species Kitasatospora sp. NPDC058170. The sequence continues at coordinate 162,154 of NZ_JBHVUV010000004.1, read as the reverse complement.
GCCGGGTGGAACCAGGACGCCATCTTCGGCGCCGAACTCGCCCTCGCCGAGCTGATCGTCAACGCCTGGCGGCACGGCCGGACCCCCTCCCCGGTCGTCCTCGTCGTCATCCTCGGCGGCACGCTCCGGGTCTCCGTCTCCGACGAGAGCTCCGAGCTCCCCGAGCGGCGGCCGCCCACCGACCTCGCCGAGTCCGGACGCGGCCTCCAGCTGGTCGAGGGCCTCACCCACCGCTGGGGCGCCGAACCCCGCAAGCGCGGCAAGGACATCTGGTTCGAGCTGGACTGCGCCGCGTGAGCGCCCTCCAGCCGGTCGAGCCGGCCGACCCCGGGATCCGCCTGCTCACCGAGCGCCAGGTGGCCGAAATGATCGAGGAACTGCGCTCCGAGGGTCGCGAGTTCGGCGTCCTGCTGCCCTCCGCCACCACCCACAGCGTCGTCGACGGCCGGGTGCTGGTCACCTTCGGCAACGGGCCGACCAGCACCGTGATCAACCTCCTCGCCCTCCTGCGCGAGTTCAAGCGGGAGCGTGGTCGGCAGTGAGCAGCACCACGACCGTCCCCTACCTGGGCGTCGAACCGTCTACCGACCTGCCGGTGCAGGTGCGGCTCGCGGTCGACGAGCGCGTCAACGCCGAACCGGACGGGGAGCTGTTGTTCCGGCTCACCCGCGCGCAGGGTGAGGAGCTGATGCACGGCCTCGCCTGGCGGCTCGGGTGGCGGTGCGGGAAGCCCCTCGCGTCCGGCGGTGCCGCGTGACGGGCCTGCTGGTCCTCATCATCGTGGCGGCCGTCGTCGGTGGGCTCGGTCGGGCGCTGACGAAGTCGGCGGGAGATCGGGCCGACCCCGTGGAGGACGCCGGAGGAGGGTGAGTTGCGGGCCCTGCTGGGAGGAGTGGGGCCCGCTTTCGCGTGCGCCGGGGCGGCTACCGGTGCAGGCCGTGCGCCCCCGATCGTTACGGCCATGTCAACTCCCTCGGGGTGATGTGCTATTCCATTAGCCCCTCAGTCGTTCCTACACTGAAGCCCCGCGTGCGGGGACTGCGGGAATCAGGTTGCCGGCGGGCCAGGGGGAGGCGCGTGTGAACGACCATGGCTGGGACGAGGACGCAGCCCGGCCGTACTTCTTCCTCAGTTACGCCCACACTCCGAAGGCCGGTGCGCGGGGGGCCGGCGATCCGAACCACTGGGTGCGGCAGCTGTACCGGGACCTCTGCGAGGCGGTGCTCCAGCTGACCACCGTGCCCGCCGGGGTACAGGTCGGGTTCATGGACGAGTCCATGCACCAGGGCGAGTTGTGGGCCGACCGGCTCTCCGAGGAGCTGGCCACCTGCCGGGTCTTCGTGCCGCTGTACTCGCCGCGCTACTTCAACAGCGTTCCGTGCGGCCAGGAGTGGCACTCCTTCACCCGGCGGCCGGTCTACCCGGCGAACATCGACTCCGAGCGGACCAGCGGCATCGTCCCGGTGCTCTGGGCCCCGATGAGCCGCTACCGGCTGCCCGAGGTGGCGAGCGAACTCCAGTTCAACCATGCCAGTTTCGGCCCGGACTACGCCACCGAGGGCCTCTACGCGCTGATGAAGCTCACCTACTTCCGGTCCGCGTACGAGCTGGCGGTGCACCGGCTGGCGGCGCGGATCGTGCAGGTGGCGGAGGAGACGGTGATCCCGGTCGGGCGGCGGCTGGAGTTCAACGGGCTGCCGAGCGCGTTCAACGTGACGGCGCCGACCAAGCAGCTGCGGATCTCCGTGCTCTCCTACCACCAGGGCGAGGTGCCGCCGGACCGCAACCCGGACTACTACGGCGCCAAGCGCACCGACTGGCACCCGTACCGGCCGGCCGGCTCCCCGATCGCCCAGCACGCCGTCCGGCTGGCACGGCAGTTGGGGTTCCAGCCGACCGTGCACGAGTTCGAGGAGGAGGCGGACGCGATCATCGGCGGCGAGGCCGCCGCGCCGGGGCTGCTCCTGCTGGACCGCTGGGCGCTGCGGGACGAGCAGCGCCGCGAACTGGTCCGGCGCTTCGACCGGTCGGACGCGACCTGGGTGAGCGTCCTGGAACCGTGGAACATGGACGACCCGGAGTGCGAGGAGCGGCACGGCGAGCTGGGCGGTCTGAGCGACCAGGCGCTGCGCATCACCCGCCGGGCGGGCCGGCCGAGCTTCCTCGGCGTCATGGGCGGGGCACCCGGGCTGAGCAGCCTGGAGGAGTTCGACGACGCTCTTCCCCGGGCCGCGATGAAGGCCAAGTACGCCTTCGAGGGCCGGACCAGGACCGAGCCGGAGGAGCCGGCGCCGTCCCGGCCCAACCTGCGGGACGCCTTCCGGCGCGGGCACGACGGGCCCGCGCCGTTCGGCGACGACGACCACCCAGAACGCCACGGAGGCGACCACCCGGACGACGGGCCGCCCGGGGGAGGAATCACATGAGCGAGAACCGGACCAGGAACCTCCGGGTCGGCGGCCTGAGCGCCGCCGAGCTCGTCGCCCAGCGGGAGGCGGAGCAGGACCGGAACGGCCGGATCATCACCTTCTACTCGTACAAGGGCGGCACCGGGCGCACCATGGCGCTCGCCAACACCGCCTGGATCCTGGCCGCCAACGGCTTCCGGGTGCTCACCGTGGACTGGGACCTGGAGGCGCCCGGCCTGGCCAAGTTCTTCCACCCGTTCCTCGACCCGGCCGTACTGGCCGGGACCACCGGGATGATGGACCTGATCGCCGAGTACCGGGAGGAGGCGCTGCGGCCGGTCGAGCACGCCGAGGGCTGGCACCTCGACTTCGCCCGGGTGCACCCGCACGCGCTCTCGCTGGCCTGGCCGCTCTTCCCGGCCGGCGGCAGCCTGGACTTCCTCTCCGCCGGCCAGTTCAACCGGGACTACTCCGAGGCCGTCACCCACCTCGACTGGGACATCTTCTACGACCGGTTCGACGGCGGGCAGTTCTTCGACGCCCTGCGCGCCGACATGAGCAAGCGCTACGACTACGTCCTGATCGACTCCCGGACCGGCCTCTCCGACATCGCCGAGATCTGCACCGTGCAGATGCCCGACGACCTGGTGGTCTGCTTCACGCTGAGCGACCAGTCCATCGACGGCGCCTCCCGGATCGCCCAGCACATCCACGACCGCTACCGCGAGCGCGGCATCCGCATCCTGCCCGTCCCGATGCGCATCGACGAGGGCGAGAAGGAGAAGGCGGACGCCGGCCGGGCGCTCGCCAGGATCCGCTTCGACGGGCTGCCGGCCGGCCTCAACGGCGAGGAACTCGCCCACTACTGGGGCTCGGTGGAGATCCCGTACCGGCCGTTCTACGCCTACGAGGAGATCCTGGCCACCTTCGGCGACCAGAGCGGCGCCCCGACCTCGATGCTGGCCGCCTGCGAGCGGCTGACCGGCATGATCACCGAGGGCCGGGCCGCCTCGCTCCCGACGGTCGACGAGGAGGTGCGGCTGCGCTACGTGGACGCCTTCACCCGCCGCCGCCCGTCCGTCCCGGCCGACCTCTACCTCTCCTACGTGCCCGAGGACCGGATGTGGGCGGACTGGATCGAATCCGTCCTCACCCGGGCCGGATTCCGCGTCCTGCCCCGGGACCTGAGCGCCGGCTCGGACCCCCGCCAGGAGACCGAGCGGGGGATCGACGCCGCCTACCGGACGGTCGCCGTGCTCTCGCCCGCCTACCAGCGCTCGCCGCAGGCCCGCGCGCTCTGGGAGTCCGTGGTCAGCTCCGACCCGTCCGGCACCCGCCGCCAGCTGGTGCCCGTCCGGGTCGGCGACGTCCGGCTCACCGCGCCGTTCAGCAACCGCAACCCGGTCGACCTGGTCGGCCGGGACGAGACGCAGTCCGTGCAGACCCTGCTGCGGGCGCTCGGCCGCGCGGACGTCCCGCTCGCCGAGACCACCGGCACCGGCCCGCGCTTCCCCGGCAGCAAGCCCCAGGTCTGGGACGTGCCGCCGCGCAACCCCTCCTTCACCGGCCGCGCCGCCGTCCTGGAGCAGCTGCGCAACCAGCTGCGCGGCGGGATGGCCGCCGTGCTGCCCACCCCGCAGACCCTGTACGGGCTCGGCGGCGTCGGCAAGACCCAGGTGGCGCTGGAGTACGCGCACCGCTTCATGTCCGACTACGACCTGGTCTGGTGGATCGACGCCGAGCAGACCGAGCTGGTCGCCCCCTCGCTGGCCGAACTGGCCCGCCGGCTCGGCCTGCGGGTCGGCGACTCGGTCACCGAGGCCGCCGAGGCCGCCCGGGAGGCGCTGCGGCGCGGGGTGCCGACCGCGCGCTGGCTGCTGATCTTCGACAACGCCGACGAGCCCGCCGAGATCCGCCGGTTCTTCCCCGGCGGCTCGGGCCACATCCTGGTCACCTCCCGCAACCAGGCCTGGTCCGGGCACGCGGAGGCGCTGGAGGTCGACGTCTTCACCCGCGGCGAGAGCGTCGAGCACCTGTGCCGGCGCGCCCGCGGCCTCTCCCGCCCCGACGCCGACCGGGTCGCCGAGGCGGTCGGCGACCTGCCGCTGGCCGTCGAGGTCGCCGCGGCCTGGCTGGACACCACCGGCACGCCCGTCGACACCTACGTCTCCCAGCTGCAGGCCGAGGCCGCCCGCGCGCTGGCCGTCGCCCGCCCGGCCGACTACCCGACGCCGGTGGGCGCCACCTGGAACGTCTCCATCGCCCGGCTGCGCACGCAGTCCCCGGCGGCCGTCCGGCTGCTGCAGCTCTGCGCGTTCTTCGCGCCGGAGCCGATCTCGATGAACCTCTTCTACAGCGACCAGATGATCCGCGCGCTGGTGAAGTACGACGAGGACCTCAACGACAAGTTCATGCTGGGCAAGGTGATCCAGGCGATCGGCCGGTACGCGCTCGCCAAGGTCGACGCCGGCAGCAACAGCTTCCAGGTGCACCGGCTGGTCCAGGCGGTGATCCGCTCCGAGATGACCGAGGACGAGCAGGAGGTCGCCGTCCACGAGGTGCACCGCATCCTGACCGGCGCCCGGCCCGTCCTCGGCGACACCGACGACCCGGCCAACTGGCCCGCCTTCGACGAGATCTGGCCGCACCTCTCGCCCTCCAAGGCGCACAACTGCGACGAGGCCGACACCCGGCAGCTGCTCATCGACCGGGTCCGCTACCTGTGGAAGCGCGGCGAGCTGGAGCGCGCCCGCGATCTCGGCCACGCGCTGGACACCGAGTGGAGCCGCAAGCTCGGCATCGACGACCGGCAGACCCTGCTGCTGCGCTTCCAGCTCGCCAACGTGCTGCGCTCGCAGGGCAACTACGCCGAGGCGCTGGCGCTGGACGAGTCCACCCTGGCCCGCCAGCGGGTGCTGCTCGGCGAGCACCACCCGTACACCCTGATGACGGCCGGTTCGCTGGGCGCCGACCGCCGGGCCCTCGGCCGGTTCCAGGAGGCGCTCGAACTGGACCGCGAGATCCTCGACCAGTTCCGCGAGCTGTTCGGCGAGGACCACCCGCGCACGCTCTCCATGGCGAACAACCTGGCGATCGACTTCCGGCTGGTCGGCGACAGCGAGGCCGCCCGCGACCTGGACCGCGAGACCCTGGACCGGCGCACCGCCGTCCTCGGCCCGCGCCACCCGTACACCCTGTCCACCAAGTCCAACCTCGCCCGTGACCTGCGCGAACTGGGCGACTACAAGGGCTCGGCGGACCTGCTCCAGGAGGTCACCGCCGACTTCGGCGACGTGCTGGAGCCGGACCTGCCGGAGAACCTGCGCAACGCCAAGTCGCTGGCCGTCTCGCTGCGCAAGGCCGGACAGCTGGCCGAGGCCCGCCGGATCACCAAGGAGACCTACGAGCGCTACCTGGAGCGGTACGGCGCCGACGCACCCGACGCGCTGGCCTGCGCGCTCAACCTCGCCGCCGACTACAGCGCCTCCGGCGACAAGGAGGCGGCCCGCGACCTCGCCGTCACCGTGTACGAGGGCCACCGGCGGCTGTTCGGCGACGAGCACCCGTTCACCCTGGCCTGCGCCAACAACCTGGGCATCTACCTGCGCGGCAGCGGGGACATCCGGGAGGCGATCGAGCGCGGGCGGGCGACGGTCGACTCGCTGTTGAGCACCGTCGGACCGGAGCACCCGTTCACCCTGAACGCGATGATCAACCTCGCCAACGCCTACGGCGACGACGGCGAGTACGACCGCGCCGAGGAGCTGGAGCGCGCGGCCTACGCGGGCCTGTGCGACCGCTACACGCCCCGGCACCCGGACGCCGTGGCCTGCGAGGCCAACCTGGCCGTCACCCTGCGCTCGGCCGGCCGGCACACCCAGGCCGCCGAGCTGCGGGCCCGGTCGGTCGCCGAGCTGATCCGCCAGTTCGGCGAGGAGCACCCCAACACCGTCTCGGCCCGGGGCTGGAAGCGGATCAACCGGGACCTGGAGCCGCAGCCGGTGTAAGAGGCGGGGGCCTGGGGGCCCGGGGCGGGCAAGGGGCCTGGGGGCCTACGGGCCCGGGGCGTACCCGGCGTATGCTTCGGGCCCTATGAGCGAGCCCCTGCCCCCGGTCCTGGTCACCCGCCGCCTCGCGCCCGGGGTGGTCGAACGGCTCACCGCGCACCACGCGGCCACCCGGCACGACTCGGAGCTGCCGATGGCACGCGCCGAGCTGCTGGCGGCCGTCCGGGGCCGGTCGGCCGTCATCACCACCCTGGACGACGTGGTGGACGGCGAGTTCCTGGACGCGGCCGGTCCGGGCCTGCGGATCGTGGCCAACCACGCGGTCGGCCACCACAACGTCGACCTGGCCGCCTGCGCCGAGCGCGGCGTGCTGGTCAGCAACACCCCCGGCGTGCTCACCGCCGCCACCGCGGACATGGCCTGGGCGCTGCTGCTGGCCGCCACCCGCCGGCTCGGCGAGGGCGAGCGGTGGCTGCGGTCCGGCCGGCCGTGGGCCTGGGCACCGACCTTCCTGCTCGGGATGGAGCTGTCCGGCACCCCGCTGGGCGTCCTCGGCATGGGCCGGATCGGGCAGGCCGTCGCCCGCCGGGCCCGGGCCTTCGACATGCCGGTCGCCTACCACAACCGCCGCGAGCTGCCGCCCGGGGAGGCCGAGGGGGCCCGCCTGCTGCCGCTGGACGACCTGCTCGCCCAGTCGACGGTCCTGGTGGTCACCTGCCCGCTGAGCGCCGCCACCCGCCACCTGCTGGACGCCGACCGGCTGGCCCTGCTGCCGGCCGGCGCGGTGGTGGTCAGCATGACCGCCGGGGTGGTGGACGAGGTGGCGCTGGCCGCCGCCCTGGAGTCGGGGGCGCTGTTCGCCGCCGCCGTCGACAACTTCGAGCGCGAGCCCGCCGTCCCCGCCGAACTGCTGGCCCAGGAGCGGGCCGTGCTGGCCCCGCACCTGGGCAGCGCGACCGTCCGCACCCGCCAGGCGATGGGCGGCCTCGCCGTCGACAACGTCCTCGCGGTGCTGGCCGGCGGCGCACCGGTGACGCCGGTCGGCACGCCGTAGCGCCCGCCGTAGCGCACGCTCCGGGCCCGCGGGCGCTAGCCCGCGGCCCAGCCGAGCGCCGCCGTCATCACCCGGAAGGCGCCGAAGTGCGCGGCGCCGGGCTCCAGGAAGAGCGTGGCGCCGGGCACGTGGTCGGCCAGCCAGCGGGAGTGCTCGACCGGGGAGAACTGGTCGTCCGCGCCGTGCCACAGCCAGGTCGGCACCGCGATGTCCTCGACCTTGAAGCCCCAGTCGGCGGTGAACGCCAGCACGTCGTCGATCCAGCCGTCCGCGCTGTGCCGGAAGGCCTCGACGTAGTTGCTCTGCAGCATCCGGCGCAGTCCGGCGTCGGCGACCACCTCCCGGTCGGTGGGCGGCAGTTCGGGCCGCAGGCCCTTGAGCAGGCTGACCGGGTCGTCCTTGATCTGCTGGGAGCGGAACTGCATCGCGTCGGCGATCCGGTCGTGGCCCCGCTCGGCCTCCCGGTAGGCCCGCACGTTGGACGGGGTCATCCCGGCGTACCAGTCCAGGCCGGCCGCCGCCCGGGGCGCCAGGCTGACCAGGACGGCCACCCGGGCGACCCGGTCGGGCAGCAGCGCGGCACAGGCCAGCGCGTGCGGACCGCCGCCGGAGCGGCCGAGGATCGCGAAGTCGGTGAGCCCGAGCTCGTCCGCGATGGTCCGCACGTCCGCCGCCGCCGCGCTCACCCGGCGGCCGGGCAGCCGGGTGGAGTCGCCGTAGCCGGGCCGGTCGAAGGAGATCAGCCGGACGCCCAGCCGGTACAGCACGGTGGTGCGCGGGTGCGGGCCGACCCGGCTGCCGGGGGTCCCGTGCAGCAGGAAGACCGGCCGCCCGCGCGGATCGCCCAGGATCTCGACCGCGAGGGCGCGGCCGTCCGCCGCCTTGATCATCCGTAACGCCACGCGCGGCCTCCTCAGTGCTCCCGGCCGCGGACCTCGCGGCGGGCCTGCCAGGTGGTGTGCTCGCGGGAGACCGCGTCCTCGGCGTCCCGCGCCAGTCGGGCCCAGACCTCCTCCGCGTCGGCCGCCCGCAGGTCCAGCCGGGCCAGCTGGGTCCGGATCAGCTCCAGCTCGTCGGCGGCCAGGGCGTACGCGGCGGCCAGCGGGCGGTACTGGCGCAGCTGGGACCAGGCGGTGACCGAGGCGGCCACCGCCGAGACGGTGCCCAGCGCGTCGTAGCCGAACTCGCCCATCGCCCGCAGCACCGCCAGCACCAGGCCGAGCAGCGGCAGCACCACGCCCAGCACCCCGGTCCAGAAGCCGGCCCGCGCGCAGTACCGGGCCTTCGTCCGGTACCAGTCGTGCTGCACCTGGATCCGCTCCTGGAGGTACGCCTCGCGGCGGACCGCCAGCGGCTGGGCGCGCAGGCCGCGCATCGTCTCGGTGATCTCGGCGCCGGTGCCGGTGCCGACCGCGCGGCTGCCCTGGAAGGCCTGCATCACCCGCCCGAGCTGGAAGCTGTACAGGCCCTCGGCGTCCGGGAGGCTGCGCGGGGGCGGCTGGTAGGCGTCGGCGCGGACGGCGAACTTCCAGGCCAGGGTCTTCACCGACTCGGCGGCCGCCCGGCCCTCGTACCAGAGGCCCTGCGGGTTCTGCCGGCTGACCACCACGGCCAGCGCGATCGCGCCGAGGTAGGCGACGGCGGCCGGCCAGGCCCAGGGGGCGCCGTCGGCGGAGCCGGTCGCGGCGGCGGCGACCAGAAGCACCAGCTCCCAGGCGGAGAGCAGGACGGCCCGGCGCTGGCCCTGCTGGGAGGCCGAGTCGGCGGCCCAGAACAGCTCGGGCAGCAGCTCCCGCTCGCGCACCCACCCCATCGGCCCCGCACCCGATGCCATCCTCGGCCCCCACCCGTCGCTCCGGTCGCACCGCTGTCCTGCCCCGGCCCGGCCGCCGGTACGCCCCCGGCCCGGCCGCAATGGCCGGGAAGACCCGGAGGTTGTCCCATATCGCGGCCCTCGCCCCGCGGCGGCCGCGGGGCGCCCCGCGGCCGGTCTCAGTAGGTGTAGAAGATCCGGTCCGCGTTGTCGGCCATCTGCTTGGCGTTCCACTCGGTGCCGCCGGGCACGTTGCCGGAGCGGAAGAGCGGCGGGGTGACGCCGGTGCCGGCGGCCGCCGCATCGGCCAGCCGGCCGACCGCCGAGGCGACCACGGCCTGCATCAGGGCGCTGGTGACGATGGTGGAGACCGGGCCGAAGGTGGTCTCGGCGGCCGGGTGGGTCAGCTCGCCGTCGCCGACCGCGATCTTGTTGTCCAGCACCACGTCGCAGTGGTCCTTCAGGTAGCCGCCGGAGGGGTGCGCCGAGGCGACCTCGGCCGGGTAGGCGAGCGAGGTCACCCCGATCACCTTGAGGCCGCGGGAGCGGGCGTACTGGGCCAGCTCGACCGGCATCACCTGGCGGCCGGAGAGCGAGATGACGAAGAGCAGGTCCCCGGTGGTCGCCGGGGTGAGGTCCAGGGTGGTGGTGGCCAGGCCGGAGACCCGCTCCAGCGCGCTGGCGAGCGGCGCGGGCATCACCGTCACCCCGGCCATCCCGGGGACGTCCAGCAGGTTCATCGGGACCAGGCCGCCGGCCCGGTAGACCACGTCCTGGGCGGCCAGCGAGGAGTGGCCGGAACCGAAGGTGAAGATTCGGCGTCCGTCGGAGACCGCCTCCGCGAGCAGTGCGGCGGCCGCCTCGATGTTCTCCGCCTCCTCCGTGCGGACCCGCTGGAGGTGGGCGATCGCGGTGTCGAAGTACCGGCCGACCAGGTCGCTCATCTGTTGCCTTCGCTCTCTGCCGGTGGGGGAGCCGGCCGGGTGGGGCGGTCCGGGTGGTCCAGACCGCCAGTGGAGAAAGCTACGGCGAGCACCGTGGTGCCTCGGCGGCTCCGCTGTCAACAGGAACGAAAACCGGGCCCAGGGGCCCCGGCGCGGACTCGGTTGTCTGCGCGGTACGTCAGAATTGGCGGTGAGGACACCGAGGAACGGAGCCAGCGGCGATGTCTGGGCTGATCGACACCACTGAGATGTACCTTCGCACCATCCTGGAGCTGGAGGAGGAGGGCATCACCCCGATGCGCGCCCGGATCGCCGAGCGCCTGGAGCAGAGCGGTCCCACGGTCAGCCAGACGGTCGGCCGGATGGAGCGCGACGGGCTGCTCCAGGTCGCGGGCGACCGCCATCTGGAGCTGACCGAGGAGGGGCGCCGGCTCGCGGTGCGGGTGATGCGCAAGCACCGCATCGCCGAGTGCCTGCTGGTCGACGTGATCGGCCTGGAGTGGGAGCAGGTGCACGAGGAGGCCTGCCGCTGGGAGCACGTCATGAGCGAGACCGTGGAGCGCAAGGTCCTCGCGATGCTCGGCCACCCCACCCAGTCCCCGTACGGCAACCCGATCCCGGGTCTGGACGAGCTGGGCGACGCCAAGGCCGAGGGCGAGGGCTTCGACGCCGCGCTCATCTCGCTGGACGCGGTGCAGCCGGGTACCGCGGGCGCCAGCGTGGTGGTCCGCCGGATCGGTGAGCCGATCCAGACCGACGGCGAGCTGATGCGCACGCTGCGCCGGGCCGGCATCCGGCCGGGCTCGACGGTCAAGGTCACGGCCGGGGTCGGCGGGGTGCTGGTGGGCAGCGGCGAGAACGCCGCCGAGCTGGGCAAGGAGATCGCCGCGCACGTCTTCGTGGCGCAGGTCTGACCTTCCGGCCGCGGTGCCGTACCGCGGCGGAGGAGTCGCAGGACATGAGCAGGGCCCGGTACTCCCCAGTACCGGGCCCTGCTCGTTCCTCCCCGTTCCCTCCCGCCCCGCGGCACCGGCCACCCCGAACCCGGCCGGTACCGCGGACCTCCCCTGCGGTCCCCTCCTGCTCCCTCCCGTCCCCTCCGTTCCCCTCCTGATCCCCTCCGTCCCCTCCGGTTCCCTCCCGACCGCCCCGCCCGGCTTCCCCGTCCGAGCGCCCCTTCCGGCGTCCCCTCACGATGGAATTTCTCCCCTCGGCAGATCATGGCAATCCTTGAGCGTTGTCACTCGTACGAGGGGCTTTCGCCGTTGACCAGCGGGTACACCGAAGCCTTATCCGGACATGCGTGTGACGGGCCCTGCCTCCGGTGGGAGGCAAGGCCCGTCAGTCGCGCGCGGGGTGTCGCGCGGTGCACACCCTCACCCGATAGGCGTAGGGCGGCCGTTCACGGGACGGTGAATCACACCGTCGGCCCCGGACCGGACGGCTCAGTGGACCGCCGCCGGCTGGGCCGCCTGGGGGTGCGCCGCGGGGGCCTCGCGCCCGCACGCGTACGCCAGCGGGCTGATCAGCTCGGCCGCGTCCGGCAGCCAGCGGTTCAGCGCGGAGGGCGAGCGGGCCCACTGGGCGAAGCCGCACGGACCGACCCGGGAGGGCGGGGCGACCGTCCAGTCGCCCTCGCCGCGGGCCACCAGGTCGAGCCGGCCCTGCGGCCAGCCGAGCTTGCGGAGCATCTCGGGGAGCTTGGCCGCCACCCCGGGGAGCACCAGGAAGTGCAGCCGCCGCCCGACCCGCCCGGGCGCGGCCGGGACGGCGACCACCGGGCCGAGCTGGAGGTCCATCCGCTCCATCCGGGCCAGGGCCAGGCAGCCGGCCACCTCGGGCACGTCCAGGACGTCGAAGGAGCGGCCGGTGGGCAGCAGGATCGACGCCGCGGGGCGCTCGGTCCACCACCGGCGCACCGCACCCGGGCCGGCGCTCGCCTTGCGGGCCCAGTCCGCGTCGAGCGGGTGGGCCCCGGGCAGTGGGCAGCGCAGGTCGCCGCACGAGCAGCGGGCCGGACCGTCGCCGTCGATCAGCCAGGCGCCCGGGGCGACCTCCCAGTGGCGGTTCTCGGCGTAGCTGACGGCTTCGATGAGCAGCGGGGGCAGTTCGGCACTGCCGCCCTGGTCGGGGGGTCCTGGGATGTCTTCCACGCGCTGCTCAACTACCGTGCGTGAGGCTGGTTACGGCCGCGCGGGAGCCGGTCTTCCGCGTGGCGGCAATGTCACCCGAACCGGTGAGGCAACCGAGTTGGGGTGGGCGGGGGCGGGCGCAGTGGGGGCGCACGGGAGCATTTCCCAGGGCGCGTGGGGGGTGGGGATCGTCACCGTGGGTATCCCGCTGGCGTTGCTGATCGCTAACCTGGTGTCAGATTCCTTGGACGGTCGGACAGTCGGCAACAGATCAGCAGAATCGTCGCCCGCCGGCCGGGACCGGAGGGTGTGGGGAGGCGAAGCCCAATGGCCGCGAGACCACTTGTCGCACGACAGCCCAACGAGCGCCTGCAGCAGTTGATCCAGGAGGCCAGCTGCTCGAACGCCGGTCTGGCACGGAGAGTCAATCTGTGCGGGGCCGAGCACGGCCTGGACCTGCGGTACGACAAGACGTCGGTGGCGCGCTGGCTGCGGGGCCAGCAACCGCGCGGCCAGGCGCCGGCGGTGATCGCCGAGGCGCTCGGCCGCAAACTCGGCCGCGGTGTGTCGGTCGAGGAGATCGGCATGGCCGACGGCAAGAACCTCAGCTCCGGTATCGGGCTGCAGTTCGCGCCGACGCTGAACGCCGCGCTGGAGCAGGTCTGCGAGCTGTGGCGCAGCGACGTCGGCCGGCGGGACTTCCTGACCGGTGCCACGGTCGCGGCCTCCGCGCTGGTCGAGCCCAGCCGGGACTGGCTGATCACCCCGCCGGACCCGGTGGTGGCCCGGACCGGCGGCCCGCGGGTGGGCCCGACCGACGTCGCGGCGATCAAGGCGACCACCGCGATGCTGGTCGACCTGGACCACCGCTTCGGCAGCGGCCACGTCCGTCCGGTGGTCGTCCACTACCTCAACAGCGTGGTCTCCAGCCTGCTCGGCGGCGCCTACCGGGAGGAGACCGGTCGGCAACTCTTCGCGGCGGTCGCCCGGTTGACGGAGCTGGCCGGCTACATGGCGGTGGACACCGGCCAGCCGGGCCTCGCCCAGCGGTACTACATCCAGGCGCTGCGGCTCGCCCAGGCGGCGGACGACCGGGGCTACGGCGGGTACGTGCTGGCCGCCTCGATGAGCCACCTGGCGGCGACCCTGGGCAACCCTCGGGAGATCGCCCAACTCGCCCGCGCCGCCCAGGAGGGCGCCCGCTCGGTGGCCACCCCGACGGCGATGGCGATGTTCTACGCGGCCGAGGCGCGCGGCCACGCCCTGCTGGGGGACGCCCGCTCCTGCGAGGCGGTGGCGGCCAAGGCCCTGGAGGCGATGGAGCGGCGCCGCCCGGAGGACGACCCGGACTGGATCGTCCACTTCGACGACGCCTACCTGGCCGACGAGCTGGCGCACTGCCACCGGGACTTGGAGCAGGCCGGTCCGGCCGAGCACTACGCCCGGCGGGCGCTGGACCTGCACCCGCCGACCAGGGTCCGGCGCCGCGCGGTGGACCTGGTGCTGCTCGCGACGGCCCAGCTCCAGCAGCGGGACCTGGAGCGCGCCTGTGAGACGGGTGCGCAGGCGGTGCGGCTGCTGAGCGGGCTGCGCTCCAACCGGGGCGTGGAGTACCTGGACGAGTTCCGCCGCCGGCTGGAGCCGTTCCGGGAACAGCGGGTGGTCCGCGAGTTCCAGGCCCGGGCGGAGGCGGAGGCCGCCTGACCAGCGCCGGGGTGCGGTAGGTGCGGGGCCGGTGAGGGATGTCCCGCCCACGTGGTCACCCGGTTCGGTGAACCGGTAGCGTGGGCGCGACGTCCAAGGAACTGTGATGCTCCCAAGAACCGACGAGATGTGGTCCGCCGTCAGCGCGCGGTCGTGCACAGGTGAGGAAACGCGTTGAGCCAGCGCCGCTCGTACCCCAACTCGGGTGACTTCAACCTGGACGATCTGTTTCGCCCGGAGCCCGGTCAGCAGCCCCAGCAGCCCCAGCAGCCTCAGCCCCACGGGCAGCCGGTGCAGCCGGGCCCGCACGGGCAGCCGCTGCCGCCCGGTGCGCCGACGGGCCAGCCGGAGTACCTGGGGGAGGGCGTCCCGGCCCAGGGCGGCCCGTACGGCGGGCAGCCGGCGGCCGACCCGGCCCCGGCCACCCAGTACCTCCCGCCGTACCCCGGAGGCGCCCCGCAGCAGGGCTACCAGGACCAGAGCCACGCCTACCCGACGCAGGCGATGCCGCAGCAGCAGGCCGCCCCGCTGCCCGGCTACCCGCCGCAGCCACAGCAGCAGCAGGCGTACCCGGCGTACCAGCCGCCCGCGCAGGACTACCCTCCGGCGCAGGACTACCCGCCGGCCGGGGACTACCCGACCTCGCAGGTCTCCGCCCGCCAGGGCGGCGGGCGCTCGTCCGGCAAGCTGATCGTCGGTGGTGTGGTGGCGGGCTGTGTGGCGGCCGGCATCCTGGTCGCCGTCCTGATGGGCGGCGACGACGAGAAGCCGGGCAAGGAGAAGCAGGCCGCCCCCGTGGCCACCGGCACCACCGCCGGCACCGCGCCCACCACGGGCGGTTCGGCCCCCGCCGTCAGCCCGGAGGTCAAGGCCCAGGCGCAGGCGCTCTCCGACCTGCTCGCCACCGCCAACGACAGCCGCCAGGCGGTGATCGGCGCGGTGGGGTCGGTGCAGAAGTGCGACAAGCTGCCCGAGTCCCAGCAGGCGCTGACCGAGGCGGCGGGCAAGCGCCGGGACCTCCAGGCGAAGCTCTCGAAGCTCAAGGCGGACCAGCTGCCGAGCGGCCAGCAGCTGGTGGACCAGCTCAACCAGGCCTGGCAGGCCTCGGCGACGGCCGACGACGAGTACGCGGCCTGGGCCGGGGACTCGCAGGCAGGCTGCGACCCCAAGAAGCTGGACAACCAGCACTACAAGAACGCGGTCCAGTCCAGCGGTACGGCCACCACCGCCAAGAAGCAGGCCGCCGGCCTCTGGAACGCCGTGGCCGGCCAGACCGGCCTGCCGACCAGGACCGACGGCGACCTCTGAGCCCGGGGCCGCACAGGGCGCCCGGGCCCGCCGACGCCGAGGGCCGGACCAGAGCGGTCCGGCCCCGCGACGTTCGGTGCCCTTCGTGCCGTCGGGCGCGCCGCAGCGCCCTTCAGCGCCCGGTCGCGCAGGTCAGGCCGGCGGCCTGCTCCCGGTGAGCACCCAGCGCACGTCCACGAAGCCGGGCTGCTGCAAGGTCAGCCGACCGCCCTTGACCACCTGGTAGGTGACCCAGGTGTTCACCAGCCGGGGCGACTCGGTGCTGGCCAGCATGTTGGTGGTGCCCCAGCTGAGCGGCGGGGTGATCCCGACGTCCATCTGGTCCCCGCTGTCCAGCAGCGCGGTCAGCGACTTGGCGTTGAGCGTCCGCCCGGCCGCCGCCACCCGCTCGGCGGCCTGCCGGAACACCTCGTACGCGACCCAGGTGGTCTGCACCCCGGGGTCGGCGACATCGATGGTGACGCCCGCGCTGTCGGTACGGGCCACCGAGCGCAGCGCGTCCCAGATCTTCGCCGACTCCGGCGGGTACCAGCTGGTCACGTACGCGCCGGCCAGCGGGCCGTTGTCGCCGCCGGTGGAGTCGACCACCGACTGCTGGACGCTGCCGATCACCGAGGCGATCCGGGTGTTCTTCGGGCCCAGCCGGCGGTAGGAGTCGAGCAGGTTGCCGGTCGGCTCGGCGCCGAGTGCGCTGGTCAGGCAGTTCGCCGGTTCGTCCTTGCCGATCGCCTTGCGGGCCACCGCGGTGTAGTCGGTGGACTGCTCCGGCGCCTTGACGTCCAGCAGCTTGATCCCGGCGGGCTTGAGCGCGTTGGCCAGGTAGCCGAGCAGGTTGTCGCCGGCCGGGGTGTCCGGGCGGACCAGCGAGACGGTCCGGCACCCGGCGTCGACCAGCTGCCGTCCGCTGCCGCCGATCAGGGCCGGCATGCCGCCGTCGACCGGGTAGGACAGCGGGCTGCTGAACTCCGGGGTGGAGAGGCCGTAGCCGCCGACCAGCGGGATGCCGGCGCGCTCCAGGATGGGCATGAAGTTGTCGCCGAACTGGCTGTACGAGCCGATCACGGCGGTCGCCTTGGCGTCCACGGCCTGCTGGGCGCAGGCCGTCGCCCCGGCCGGGGTGTTGTGCTCGTTGCAGGTCAGGACCCGCAGCCTGCGGCCGTTCAGGCCGCCCTTGCCGTTGATGTCCCGGCTGATCGCCTCGGCCAGCGCGGTCATCCCGGGCCGGTCGGCGGTGCCGGTCCCGGCCGGTGCCCAGGTCATCACGGTGAGCTCGCCACTGCCGGTGGAGGCGTCGGCCGGTCCGCCGCACGCGGAGGCCGAGAAGAGGGTTGGGAGCAGTGCCACCGCGGTGGCCGCTGCCGCGATCGGGCGCCGGCGACGCCGATCCGCAATCGGGTGCTGATCCTGGGACGAGCCCCTTCGGCTGGTCATCGGTCTTCCCTCCCGGGCGCTCTATGCGCGCACTGGAACCACCCAAGCCCGCATGCCACAAGCAGAGAGGGACGAAAACCAAACGAACGGCCAACGGCGGTCGAACTCCGGGTGGGGACGCGTGTAGATCGCGAGTAGAGCGCGAACGGTCGGGGAACGTACGATCGTCCTCCATGTCCGCCAGCACAGATTCTTCGTATCGGTCTGCCCGAAACCCTTCTCGTCCGGGGCACCGCTCCAGCACGATGGGCGGCATGCCGCTCAACGACCTGCCCTGGTGGCGCTGGCGAGCCCGACTGCGCTCGGCGCTGCACATGCTGTCCGACCCCGGATTCCAGCAGGACACCTGGTTGTCCGGCCGGGAGGGCTACGGCGACGTGACCGACGCCGTCTACCGGCTGGTCGAGGACACCTGGCTGGACCGCTGGTCGGCCGAGAAGTACGTGGGGACGATCCTGCGTGACTCGGCCGAGGCCGCCGTGGTGGACGTCGCGGTGCTCCGGGTGCTCCGGATCCTGCACGAGGTCGGCGCGGACGCCCCGGCCTCCGACTACCTCGGCCACCACGGCTGGCCGGAGGCCGTCCGGGCCGCCCGCGAGGCGCACGTGAAGCTGGCGCTCAACGACGGTGAGGACCCGGACGCGCCGCCGCGTTCGCTGGAGGTCCTGCGGATCCTCACCCAGGTCTGAACCCGCTCCTGAGCAGGGCGTCCCGCAGTACGGGCAGCCGGACGCCCGCTGTCCAGGATGTGACACGCTGGACCACCCATACGGCACGACCTCAGGACGGGACAACCCCACCGTGGAACAGCAGTCGGCCAGCGCCCAGTACGTCCTCACGCTGTCCTGCCCCGACAAGCAGGGCATCGTGCACGCGGTCTCCAGTTACCTCTTCATGACCGGGTGCAACATCATCGACAGCCAGCAGTTCGGTGACGGGGACAGCGGGCTGTTCTTCATGCGGGTGCACTTCTCCGCCGCCGAGCCGGTCTCCGTGGACAAGCTGCGGGCCAGCTTCGCCGCGATCGGCGCCTCGTTCGGGATGGACTGGCAGATCCACCCGACCGAGGAGAAGATGCGGATCGTCCTGATGGTCAGCAAGTTCGGGCACTGCCTGAACGACCTGCTGTTCCGCACCCGGATCGGCGCGCTGCCGGTGGAGATCGCCGCGGTGGTCTCCAACCACACGGACTTCCAGGAGCTGACCGAGGGCTACGGCATCCCGTTCCGCCACATCCCGGTCACCCGGGACAACAAGGCCGACGCCGAGCAGCAGCTGCTGGACCTGGTGGCCAAGGAGGACGTCGACCTGGTGGTGCTGGCCCGCTACATGCAGGTGCTGTCGGACGACCTGTGCACCGCGCTGTCCGGCAAGGTGATCAACATCCACCACTCCTTCCTGCCGAGCTTCAAGGGCGCCAAGCCGTACCACCAGGCGCACGCCCGCGGTGTGAAGGTGATCGGCGCCACCGCGCACTACGTCACCGCCGACCTGGACGAGGGCCCGATCATCGAGCAGGAGGTGGCCCGGGTGACGCACGACATCACCCCGGACCAGCTGGTCGCGCTCGGCCGGGACGTCGAGTGCCAGGCGCTGGCCCGCGCGGTGAAGTGGCACAGCGAGCACCGGGTGCTGCTCAACGGCACCCGGACCGTCGTCTTCGCCTGACCCCACCCACCCGGCACGCGGCCGGTCGCGCCCCGGTGCCTCAGGGGCGCGACAGCAGCGGCGTCGCGCGCAGCACCTCGCGGATCGCGGCCCGGTCGCCGTGCTCGCCGACCGGCACCCGGTCCGGGTCGCGGTGCGCGGCGGCCAGTTGGCAGAACTCCAGCCCGTCCAGCACCATCGAGGCCACCGGCTCCCCGCCGGGCGGGCCGCTCTCCGGGCCGTCCAGGGGTATCAGCCACTCGCCGGACGCCGGGCCGTCGATCACCAGCCGAAGCCGCCGGCCCTGCCGGGCGCCGCCCCGGGGCTCCCCGGCCGGCCCGGCGGGCGCGGTCGCGCGCAGTCCGGCCAGGGCCAGTGGCAGCATCCGCACCGCCAGGTCGACCATCTGCCGCAGGTGCTGCGGCGCCGGCGGGTCGTACGGGTAGGCGACCGCGCGGGCCACGTCCTCGCCGTGGACGTAGCACTCGAAGGCCCGGTCGACGAAGGCGTCGCGCAGCGGGACGGTGGCGAAGCCGAAGTCGACGGGCGTGTTGCCCTGCGGTGCCAGCGCGGCGCTGCGGACCAGCTCGTGGGTCAGCCGGCGCCACCGGGCCCGCACCGACTGCGGTGGCAGGCCGGACTGTTCGGCGATCATCCGGGCGGTGCGCTCGGTGATCCCGGCCCACGGACCGCCCTGCGGCGGGACCCGGGGCGCGGGCGGAGCGGGTTCGCCGTCCTGCGGTGGCACCCGGCGGGCGGCGGCCGCCACCGGCGGGCCGCCCGGGACGGGGTCGGGCAGGCCGAGGGCACGGGCCAGGTAGCCGTCCACGGCGGCGAGATGGCAGAGCACCTCGGCCGGGCGCAGGCGGTCGGTGCCGCCGTGCCAGGGGAGTTCGGCCACCTCCTGCCACTCCTCCGGGCCGAGGTCGCGCAGCAGCGAGTCCAGCTTGGCGGTCTCGGCGGTGTAGGGCGCTCCCCAGCCGGGGACGGGCAGTTCGGCCGGGCGGCGGGCCAGGCACCAGTCGATCACCTGCTGGCGCAGCGCGCCGGGCTGGTCGAGCGGCTCGTCCGCGGAGAGCCAGCCGGCCGCCTCCCGCAGCCGGGCGGCCTCCGCGGCGCAGCCGGGGCAGGCCGCCAGGTGCCGCTCCAACTCGGCGGCCTCGCGGTGCGGGCAGGCGCCCAGGGCCCAGGCGCCGAGCAGTGAGCGCAGGGCCTCGTGCTGCTCCTCGGTGATCGTCACGTGCCCCCGTCCTCGCTTCCGCCCGGTTGCCCGGTCCGCCGCTGGCGGGCGCGCTCCTCGGCGAGTTCGGTGGCCAGCAGCTCCAGACCCAGCCGCATCCGCTGCTTGGCGGTCTGCTCGCTGATACCGAGCCGGCGGGCCGCCTCCTGGTAGGTGCGTCCGTCGTAGTACGTCACGGCGATCGTCTCACGCAGGCTCTGCGGCAGGGAGTCGACCACGTACTGGACCCGGGCGGCGGTGGCGACGGCCCGGATCTCCTCCTCGCCCGGGCCCTCGGCGCCGGGCTGTTGGGCGCGCCGCACCCGCAGCCGGTCCACCGCCCGGCGGTGGGTCAGTGCGCCGAGCCAGGAGCGCAGCGAGCCCTGGGCGGGGTCGAAGGACTCGGGGTGCTCCCAGACATGGGCGAATATCTCGCGGGTGAGCTGGGCGGCGGCGGTCTGGTCGGCCAGTATCCGCCCGGCCAGCCCGTGCACCATCGGGGCGAGTTGGTCGTACAGTTCGCCGAGCGCCGTCTCCTCGCCCCGGGCGAGGCGCCGTTGCAGCTGCTCGTCCCAGCGCGGGGCGCTGCCGGGGGTGGCCATCGTCAACCACCCTCCTGACGTGGGCTCGCTGGCGTACTCAACGGTATCTTGCGGCCTTCGGGGGCCGGGCGGATTCCGTGAAGAATGGAACACGCAGTTTCGGATCGTCACATCGTGGGATGTGCCGCCGATGGGATCTGCCGTCCATGGGATGTGCCGCCGATGGGATGTGCCGTCCATGGGATCGGCCGTCCATGGGATCTGCCTCCGAAGCCGCTGTTCGAAGGCAGTTGGACATATGTCGCACGGGTGGTTCGCGAGTGGCGGGTGCGGTGTCGGGGGCGTCCGGCGGTAGGTTCGCCACTGCGTGTCCGGCAGGTCGGGCCCGGCCGGACGATCGCCGGTACGAGGCTCGGATGAGTGAACGGGACAGTATGCACTGCCCTGTCCCCCGATCGCTGGAATATGCCCGAAGCGCTTGCTGCGGTCCGTCAGCCGAATCATCCTGAGGCGTATTCGTGTCGCAGCCAGTGCGCGACGGACGAGATGACGCGGGCGAGATGTGCGGTGGCCCGGTCTTCGGTGAGCGCCAGGGCGTCTCCAGGGCCCCGGCAGGACGATCCGGCCCGATCGAGACGATGGCCGAACTGCGAGTGCGGGTGGTGGAGCGGTGCAGGTTCTTCAGGTACAGCTGGCGGTGCGGGCGGACCCGGCCGAGGTCGGCCGGGCTCGTAGCTGGGTGCGCTCACGGCTGCTGAACCACGGCGTGGACCCGGACGCGCCGCTCGCCGAGACGGTGGTGCTGGTGGTCTCCGAACTGGTCACCAACGCCGTGGTGCACACCGGGTGTCCGGCGGTGCTGCGGCTCTGCCTCCCGGTGGACGAGGCGGAGTGCGGGGCGGCGGGCCGGGGCGAGGGCGTGCGCGAGGCGGCGACGGTCGGCCCGCTGCGGGTCGAGGTCGCCGACGCCAGCCAGGCCGCGCCGGCCCCCCGGCACGCCGGCCCGGACGAGGACGCCACCAACGGGCGCGGCCTGGAGCTGGTCGAGCTGCTCTGCGACCGCTGGGGCTGGTATCCGGACGGTTCGGGCAAGCGGGTCTGGTGCGAGATCGGCGCGGGCGCCCCGGTGGTGGACCCGCTGACCGCGGTGGACTGGGCCGCGCTGGCGCAGTGAGGTCCGGACGATCAACGGGCCGAAACCTGACGCAACCATTCCGAATTTCGGACAACCCATTGACGTGAAGTATCCGACTGATCACTCTTGGGAGCAGCTCTCCGTTGCGAGGGGACGCCGAGGGAACACCCGAACGCCGCTGCGGTGCTGCTGTCCAGGGGGATCATGTCAGCAGGGGGGCCGTGGTCTGCCGGTCGTGCGCTGGCTCCTTGGCGAGTGCGGAGTGCGGCGACGCGGGTTCAGGGCCCGTGCGTCGAGGTTGGATGGCGGCCTGCCGTGCCGTGCTCGGGGTGCGTGCGGCCTGCCGCCATCCAATCCGTCCGCCGTGGGAGGCGGTTTCCGGCCACCTGACGCCCGGTCGTCACCCCGGCTGCTCCACCGCCCGGAAGGTCCGCCGGTACACGCTCGGTGCCACGTCCAGGCGTTCGCGCAGCTGCAGCCGCAGTGAGGCGGCCGTCCCGAACCCGGACTCCCGCGCGACCTGGTCGATCGTCATGTCGGTGCGTTCCAGCAGCTGGCGGGCCCGTTCGGTGCGCTGCACCGTGAGCCACTGGCCGGGGCTGGCGCCCGTCTCCTCCCGGAACCGCCGGGTGAAGGTCCGCACGCTCATGCCCGCCCGGGCGGCGAGTTGGCGCAGCGAGAGCGGCTGGTCCAGGTGCTCCAGCGCCCAGGCGCGGACGGTGGCGGTGCCGGGGCCGGTCTCGGCGGCCGGGCGGGGGAGCTCCACGTACTGCTTCTGGCCGCCCTCGCGCCACGGCGGCACCAGGCAGGTGCGGGCCACCGCGTTGGCGACCGCGCTGCCGTGGTCGCGGCGCACCACGTGCAGGCAGAGGTCGACGCCGGCCGCCACCCCGCCCGAGGTGAGCACGTCGCCGTCGTCCGTGAACAGCACGTCCGGATCGAGCCGGACCTTCGGGAACAGCGCGGCGAAGCTGTCGGTGTAGCGCCAGTGGGTGGTGGCCGGGCGGCCGTCCAGCAGTCCGGCGGCGGCCAGCACGAAGGAGCCGGTGCAGATCGACAGCAGCCGGGTGCCGGGCCGGATCCGGGCCAGCGCGGCGGTCACGGCGGGGTCGAGCCGGCCATCCTTCGGCCCTGGGCCCTTGGCGGCCGGGATCACCACGGTGTCGGCCCACTCCAGCAGTTCGGGCCCGTGGTCGACGGCGATCCGGAAGTCGGTGCTGGTCGCGACCGGCCGGCCGTCCACGGTGCAGGTGGCCACCTGGTAGAGCGGGACGTCGGCGGGGTCCTTGGCCGACTCGAAGATCCTTGAGGGGATGCCCAGTTCGAAGGCGATCACCTCGTCGAGCGCCAGCACCGCGACCTTGTGCGCCACCGCGCGCCCCTCTCCTGCGTCCGGTTCGTCGCCCCAGCCTACGCCGGGTCGTGGCCCGATCCTTGCGGAACCTGGCAGTCAGGCCACTCGTGGCCGTTCGGGCCGCCCGGGAGACTCGGCCGGGTGAACGAACGGACCACCCCCACCCCTGCCGGTTCCCCCGCCTCTGTCTCTATCTCTGCCTCTGGCGGTTCCCCCGCCCCCGTCGATGCGCCCGCCCTCGCGCCTGCCGGTTCCCCCGCCCCGGTCGGCCGCCGCGTCGCCCGACCGCACTACGCCTGGGTGATCGCCGCCGTCTCCCTGGTCGTCCTGCTGGGCTCGGCCGGATTCCGCTCCGCGCCCAGCCTGATGATGGACGCGCTGCACAACGAGTTCGGCTGGTCGATGGGGACGATCTCCAGCGCCACCTCGGTCAACCTCACCCTCTACGGCCTCACCGCCCCCTTCGCCGCCGCCCTGATGGACCGCTTCGGCGTCCGCCTGGTGGTGGTCTGCGCCCTGCTGACCATCTCGGTCGGCTCCGGCCTCACCATGCTGATGCGCGAGCCCTGGCAACTGGTGCTCTGCTGGGGCGTGCTGGTCGGCCTGGGCAGCGGCTCGATGGCCGGCGCCTTCGCCACCACCATCACCGGCCGCTGGTTCCAGGCCCGCCAGGGTCTGGTCACCGGCGTGCTCACGGCCGCCGGGGCGGCCGGCAACCTGGTCTTCCTGCCGGTCGGCGCCTGGCTGGTGGAGCAGCACGGCTGGCGCTCGGCGGTGGTCGTGGTCTCGCTGGCGGCCAGCGCGGTCGCCGTCCCGGTCCTGCTGCTGATGCGCGAGCGCCCCGCCGACCTCGGTCTGCTCCCGTACGGCGCGACCGAGGCGCCGCCCGCCCCGGCCGCGGACGGCCGGGCACTGGTCCGCTCGCTGCGGGTGCTCCGGGACGCCGCCCGCAGCCGGGCGTTCTGGCTGCTCGCCGGCTCCTTCGCGATCTGCGGCGCGACCACCGCCGGACTGGTCGGCACCCACTTCATCCCCGCCGCCCACGACCACGGCATGCCCGTCACCACGGCGGCGAGCCTGCTGGCCCTGGTCGGCGTCTTCGACGTGGTCGGGACGATAGCCAGCGGCTGGTTCACCGACCGCTTCGACTCCCGGTGGCTGCTGGTCGTCTACTACGCGCTGCGCGGGCTCTCGCTGTTCCTGCTGCCGCGGCTGTTCGAGGGCTCGCTGGAGCCGCCGATCCTGGCCTTCGTGATCTTCTACGGCCTGGACTGGGTGGCCACCGTGCCGCCGACCGTCGCGCTCTGCCGCCGCCACTTCGGCGGGGACGCACCGATCGTCTTCGGCTGGGTGCTGGCCTGCCACCAGATCGGCGCCGCCGTGGTGGCCGGCCTGGCGGGCCTGGCCCGCGACGCGCTCGGCACCTACGACCTCGCCTGGTACGCGGCCGGCGGGCTCTGCGTAGTCGCCGTGCTGCTCTGCCTGGCGCTGCGCGGCGGCCGAACGGACCGCTCCGTTCCGGCCATGTCGTAAGGGGCCAGTAGGCTCGGGGGCCATGACACTCGTCTTCACCCTCGACCCCAAGCCGGACCCCGACCTGCGCACCGAGGTCGTGCGGCTCTGGACGGACGTCACCAACGCCGGCGGTGCCGTCGGCTTCGTCGCGCCGGTGACGCAGGACGCGGTCTGGGACACGGCCGACGAGCAGTTCGCCGGCCTCGGGCCGGACGGGCCGGACCGGCTGCTGATCGCCCGCGAGGACGGCAGCGGCAGGCTCGCCGGCCTGCTGTTCTTCGAGTCCATGCGGTTCGGCCTGATGGAGCACTGGCGGATGCTCAAGCGGGTCATGGTCCACCCCGACCTCCAGGGCCGCGGCTACGGCGCCGACCTGATGGCCGAGGCCGAGCGGGCCGCCCGGGCCTGGGGCCTCGACGGTCTGCGGCTGACCCTGCGCGGCGGCCTCGGGCTGGAGGCCTTCTACGGCCGCTGCGGCTACACCGAGGTCGGGCGGGTGCCCGGCGCGATCCGGGTCGCCCCCGGGGACGACCGGGACGACGTCACCATGTGGCTCGACCTGCGCTGAGGCGGGGCCCGGCGGGGGCCGTACGGGCGGGCGGACCACGCGCGGGGATCGGGAGACCCGTTCCCCGCGCCGCCCGTTGGGCATGCTTCACTGGGAGACCGGCCCAGCCCCGCGCAGAGAAGGACGTGTCCCCGTGAGCAGCCCTGTGAGCAACAAGTCGCACGCCACGCTCCGCTACACCTCCATGCGCGTCAGCATCTTCCTCGGCTGCCTGCTGGTCGCCCTGCTGCTCGGGCACTTCAAGGTCATCCCCGTCACGGGCCAGGCCGGTGTGGTCTTCCTCTTCCTGCTGGCCGCGGTGGTCTCGGCGCCGCTGAGCTACGTGCTGCTGAGCAGGCAGCGCGACGACATGTCGGCCCAGATCTCCGGCAAGGTCACCGGTATCCGCAACCGGACGGCCGAGCGGATCGCCGCCCAGAACGCGGAGGAGGACGCCGCCGACGACGCCGCCCGCGCGGCGGCCCTGCAGAACTGACCACCGTGTCCGCCGCCCCCGACCCGGGACCGCCGCACGGGACGTCGGCCGGTCCGACCCCCGGTGCCGACGGTGCGCACGGCGTCCCCGGCACGCACGGTACGCACGGTACACATGGGGTTCACGGCGACCACGGCGTTGACGGCGTTCAGGGCGTTCACGAGGCGGAGGGCCCCGGCGCAGCGAGCGGCACCTGGCCGGCCGCCGTGCGCAAGCCCACCGGGCGGGACGTGGCGCGGCTCGCCGGCGTCTCGCAGGCCACCGTCTCCCTGGTGTTCTCCGGCGCCGAGGCCGGCCGCCGGGTCTCCGACGCCACCCGCGAGCGGGTCCGGGAGGCCGCCCGCAGCCTCGGCTACCGCCCGCAGGCGGCGGGGCGGCAGCTCCGGCTGGGCCGCAGCGGCATGATCCTGCTCGCCGTGCCGAACATCCTCGGCCCCTTCTTCGGCCGGGTGCTGGAGGGCGTCCACGAGGAGGCCGGCCGACACGGCCTGGCCGTCGTGGTCAGCTCCGGCTGGGGCAGTGCCACCCTCGCCGACGCCGCCACCACCAGCCGTTTCGACGGCCTGCTGATCTGCTCCCCGGACGACAGCCAGCTCGGCGAACTGCCCGCCGACACCCCCGTCGTCTTCCTGGACGCCGACCCCGGCACCGACCGCGCCCGCCCCACCGTCGAGCTCGACGTGGCCGGCGGGATGCGCGCCGCCGTCGAGCACCTGGCCGGGCTCGGCCACCGCCGGGTCGGGCGGCTGCGCTCCACCCACTCCGCGTACACCTTCCGGGTCCGCCAG
The DNA here is from genome assembly GCF_042883905.1 of Kitasatospora sp. NPDC058170. Classification (NCBI taxonomy): domain Bacteria; kingdom Bacillati; phylum Actinomycetota; class Actinomycetes; order Kitasatosporales; family Streptomycetaceae; genus Kitasatospora; species Kitasatospora sp. NPDC058170. Next base: position 136,110 of record NZ_JBHVUV010000004.1, on the reverse strand, counting down.
GCCGCGTTCGAGCAGGCCGCCGGGGCGCTCGGCCTGGACGTGGTCGAGCTGGGCGTCAGCCTCAACGAGGGCCAGCCCGCCGCCCGCAGTGCCGCCCGCCGGCTGCTGGAGCGCCCCGACCACCCGCGCGCGGTGATCTGCGACGACGACGTGGTGGCCTCCGGCGTCTACCAGGCGGCCGCCGAACTCGGGCTGCGGGTGCCGGTTGACCTCTCGGTGGTCGGCATCGACAACATCCCGGTGGCCGGGCTGCTCGCCCCGCCGCTGACCACGGTCGACCTGCCCGGCGAGGAGTTGGGCCGGGCCGGGGTCGAGGCACTGGCCGGACTGCTGCGCGGTGCGCCGGTCGCTCCGGTCCCGCCGCTGGCCACCTCGCTGGTCCTGCGCTCCTCGACCGCCCCGGCTCCCGCCGCCTCCGCCGCTTTCGCCGCCTTCGGCAAGGGCCGCTCGGACTAGTGCCGGTGGCCGGGTTCCCGGTCCGGTCCCGGGTATGCGACTGCGCCCGTCGGCCAGACCACCCGGTCCGACGGGCGCAGCCACGTCTTCAGGAGGGGGCTCGTCCCCTCGGTACCCGGCCCCCTACGGCCGGCGGCCCGGTCGGCCCGGTCAGCCCACCGGGACCGGCTGCTCGACGGCGTGGCCGACCGGCGCCGGCCGGAACCAGCCGCGGGCGCCGAACAGCAGCAGCCCGCCCAGCGTGATCCCGCCCGCCGCGCAGAGCGCCACCGGCCGCAGCGAGTCCTCCGCGAGGTTGCCGGAGACGGCGTAGCCGAGCGAGTTGCCGGTCGCGAACAGCGTCACCAGCCAGGCGAACGCCTCCGTCACCGTGCCGACCGGCGCCAGCTCGGCGACCAGGACGAACGCCGCCGCCAGCAGCGGAGCCAGCCCGATCCCGGAGACGAACGCCAGCCCCGCCATCGCGTACGGCCCGGGCAGCAGGACCAGCGGCAGGTAGCCGGCCGCCATGCCGAGCGCCATCACCCAGGTCCGGGTCGCCGTGCTGCTGCGCCACCGCACCGCGCCGTACGCGAGCGCGCCCAGCAGTCCGCCGAGCGCCGCCAGCGCCAGCAGCGTCCCGGCCCCGCCCGGCAGGCCGCCCTCGTGCGCCTCGGCGTAGGCGATGAACAGCACGTTCTGCGCGCCGACGGCCCAGCCCGCGCCCGCCAGCCCGATCAGCAGCAGCACCAGGCCGGGGGAGCGCAGCGGTCCGAGCAGCCCCGAGGAGTGCTCGCGCGGCGGCGCCTGCCAGGCCCGGGCCGGTCCGGCGGTGGCGACGACCAGCGCCCCGGCCAGCCCCAGCCCGGCCGCCACCCAGAGCGCCGCGACCGGGCTGAACGCGCCCGCGATCCCGGCCACCGCGAGCGGTCCGGCGACGTACAGGATCTGCTGCGAGGCGGAGTCGAAGGCGTACGCGGTGTCGAGCTGCCGCTCCTCGACGACATCCGGCCAGAGCGAGCGCAGGCAGGGTTCGAGCGGCGGCATGGCGAGCCCGGCTATCGCGGCGCCGATCGGTGCGGCCAGCGCGGAGCCGGGCGCGAGCGCCAGCAGTGCGTAGCCGCCGCCGGCGACCACGGCGGAGGCGACGAGCACCCGCGGCTGCCCGGTGCGGTCCACGATCCGGCCCAGCACGGGCCCGCCGACGGCGGCCGAGATGGCGTACGCGGCGGTGGCCAGACCGATCCGGCTGTACGGCGTGCCGGCCTCGCGCAGGGCGAGGGCGATGACCAGCGCGGTCATTCCGGCGGGCAGGCGGCCGAGCAGGGTGCCGAAGAGCAGTCGGCTGACGTGGGGGGCGCGGAGCAGGGCGAGATAGCCCATGGACGGCTCTCCGGTTCTGGGCAGGCGTGGGCGGGGCGGCCTCCAAGTTATACGTATAACCACACTGTGGTCAATCGCCGGGTGCGGATCAGCTGATGGTGCGTCAGCCTCGTTCGTGTCCGGAACTGTCCGGATCTCAAACAACTACTTTGAACATCTCAAACCTTTACTGCTAACGTGTCGGCCATGACCACCTCAGGCGCACCCCGGATGCACGGCCTGGGCTCGATGCCCGGCGCCGCCCGCGGTTGCCGCCTGTCCGGTGCTGTGGACAGCCCGCGCCGTTGTCGCGCCATGAGCTGTATCCAGGCGGCACGCCCCTGACCGGGGGCCCAGCCCTCCCCGCCCGGCCCCTGCGCCGTGCCGCCTTCCCCGCCTCACCTCACCGTCAGCAACGCCCTCCCCCGGAGCCGCACCGTCATGTCCACAGCGCCCGAGGCGACCTCGTCGCCGTCCGTGCTCGCCAGAATCCGCAAGACCCCGTTCTGGGTCCAGATCGTCGCCGGCCTCGTGTTCGGCGTCGGCCTCGGCTACCTGGCCCGCACCGCTGACATCTCCTGGCTGGCCACCACCCTGGAGACCATCGGCAAGATCTTCGTCCAGCTGCTGAAGCTGGCCGTCCCGCCGCTGGTCTTCACCGCGATCGTGGTCTCGGTCGCCAACCTTCGCAACGTCACCAACGCGGCCCGGCTGGCCGTCCGCACCCTGCTCTGGTTCCTGATCACCTCGCTGATCGCCGTCGCGATCGGCCTGGGCCTGGGCCTGCTCACCAACCCGGGCGAGGGCACCAACCTCAAGACCGAGGGCCTCAAGCCGCCGAAGTCCACCGGTACCTGGATCGACTTCCTGACCGGCATCTTCCCGACCAACATCGTCGACGCGTTCACCCAGGTGAACGTGCTCCAGATCGTCTTCCTGGCGGTCGTGGTCGGTGCTGCGATCATCAAGCTCGGCACCAAGGCCGAGCCGGTCCTCAAGCTCAGCGAGTCGGTCCTGGAGCTCACCCAGACCGCCCTCTGGTGGGTCATCCGGCTCTCCCCGCTCGGCACCCTCGGCCTGATCGGCAAGTCCGTCGCCAAGTACGGCTGGGACCTGCTCAAGCCCTTCGCCACCCTCACCGCGGACATCTACATCGGCTGCGCGCTGGTGCTGTTCGTCGTCTACTCCCTGCTGCTGAAGTTCGCCGGCGGCCTCAACCCGCTGAACTTCTTCAAGGGCGCCTGGCCCGCCATCCAGCTGGCCTTCGTCTCCCGCTCCTCCGTCGGCACCCTCCCGGTCACCCGCCGCGTCACCGAGCGCCTCGGCGTCCCCAGCGAGTACGCCTCCTTCGCCGTCCCGTTCGGCGCCACCACGAAAATGGACGGCTGCGCCGCGATCTACCCGTCGATCGCCGCGATCTTCGTCGCCCAGGTGTACGGCATCGACCTCGGCATCAAGGACTACCTGCTGATCGCCTTCGTCTCGGTCATCGGCTCCGCCGCCACCGCGGGCCTCACCGGCGCGATCGTGATGCTGACCCTCACCCTCTCCACCCTGGGCCTCCCGCTGGAGGGCGTCGGCCTCCTCCTCGCCATCGACCCGATCCTCGACATGATCCGCACCGCGACCAACGTCGCCGGTCAGGCGCTCGTGCCGATCCTGGTCGCGGCCCGCGAGAAGACCCTCGACCTCACCGCGTACAACAACCCGGCCGGCGACCTCTACGAGGACCTGCCCGCGGCCGCCGTCCCGGCCCAGGCCGGGAAGAAGGAGGCCGTCGCCGTCTGACGGCCGACGCTTCGAGCAGGCCCGTCCCCGGTCCGGGGGCGGGCCTGCTCGTGTGCCGGCCGGAGGGCGGGCGCCGGTGAACCAGGTGAGCTACGTGAGCCAGGTGAACCAGGTCAGCCCGGTGCGCCGTCGGTCGCGCGGAGGATCTGCTTGGCGCGGGTCAGGTAGCCGGCCTGGAACCGGCTCTCGGCGCCGAGGAGTTCGAAGATCTCGGCGATGTACTTGCGGCAGGTGCGCAGCGAGACGCCGAGCCTCCTGGCGATGGTCTCGTCGCGCAGGCCCTCGCTGAGCATCGCGAGGATGGCGCTCTGCACCTCGGTGCGGACCTCGGCGCGCGGGTCGCAGGGGTTGTAGGGGGAGGCGAGGTTCCAGCCGCGGTCGAAGGCGTCGCACAGGAAGGCGACGGTGGACGGGTCGCGGACGACCACGGCGCCCCCGGCGGTGTGGGGGAGGAGGACGACGCGGCGGTCGAAGGCGAGCATCCGGGCGCCGGGTTCGGCCAGCGTCCGGGCGGCGGCGCCGGCCCCGACGAGTTCGGCGACCCGCTCCTGGGTCGGGGCGTGGTAGCGCGCGGTGTGGTGGTGCAGCAGGCGTACGCGCACCCCGCGCCGGGCGAGGGCGAGTTCGTCCAGCGGCCAGGCCCGGTCCGGCTGGGTGACCAGGACCTCCGTCCGGGCCGCCGCCGCGGCCTCCTCGATGAGGGGGAGGACCGCCGCCACCGACTCGACACTCTCCAACGGCGCCTCGACCGCCCGGGCCGCGTACAGCTCGCCGAGCGCGTCCAGCGTCGCCCGCGCATCGCCGAGTCCGGCCAGGTCGCGGCGCAGGCGGGCCTCGGCGGTGACCACGGAGGCGCCCGCCGTGCGCGGGTCGACCGGCTCCCACCGGCCGTCCGCGCAGGCGCGCAACAGGCCCGCCGCACAGAGCGCGTGGACCGAACCGGGCTCCGCCTCGGACGCGCGGAAGCCCGGGTGCTCGACGGCGTACCGGTACAGCGCGAGGTCCGCCGGGCGCAGTCCGCGCAGCTTCTCCGTGATGTCCGCATCCGTCATGGTCCGTCCCCCGTGCAGCTTGCTGTGGCTCACCATCATGCGATCAAGGGGCTCTCGACCACGAGCCCGTTCCGACGCGATGCTGATCACGGTTCGCGAGGCGCCTCCCCGAGCCGCGACCCGCCCCCGACCACAGCTTCCAGGGAACACCCATGCCCGAAACCGTCACCGCTGCCACCGCCGAAACCCTCACCGCCACCGCTGCCACCACCCCACTGCTCCGCCGGCCCGACTTCGCCCGCCTCTGGACCGCGCAGACCGCGTCCCTCTTCGCCACCCAGATCGGCGACCTCGCGCTGCCCCTCACCGCGGTGCTCGCGCTCGCGGCGGACTCCGGGCAGGTCGGCCTGCTCGCCTCGGTGGCCCGGCTGCCGTACCTGCTGCTCGCGCTGGTCGCCGGCGTGCTCGCGGACCGGCTGCGCCGCCGCCGGCTGATGGCGGCGGCGGACATCGGGCGGGCCGCCGTCCTGGCCGCCGTGCCACTGCTCCACTGGGCGGACGAGCTGGGCATCGGCACGCTCTACGCCGCCGCCTTCCTGACCGGTTGCGGCACGGTGCTGTTCGACGTGGCCGCGCAGGCCTACCTGCCGAGGCTGCTGCACCGGGACGACCTGGCGGCGGGCAACGCGCTGCTGGGCTCCAGTCAGTCGGCCGCGACGATCGGCGGACCGGCGCTGGGCGGCCTGCTGGTGCAGTGGCTGACCGCGCCGGTGGCGGTCTGTGCGGCGGCGCTCTCGTACGCGGGTTCGGTGGTGAGCCTGCTGCTGATCCGGGACCGGGAGGAGCGCCGGCCGGTGCCGACGGGGAAGCCGCTGCAGGAGATCCGGGAGGGGCTGCGGCTGCTGGTCCGCAGCGAGCGGCTGCGGACGATGACGGTGATGGCCGCCGTCTTCAACCTCTCCTTCACGGCCTTCGAGGTGGCCTACCTCCAGTTCCTCCCGCGCACGCTCGGCCTGTCGCCCGGTGCGATCGGGCTGGTGCTGGCGGCGCTCGGGCCGGGGTTCCTGCTGGGCGCGGTGCTGGCGGCTCGGCTGCCGGGCCGGCTCGGGTACGGCCGGGCGCTGCTGCTGACGGCGGCGGTGGCCAACCTGGTGATGCCGCTGACCGCCCTGGTGCACGGCGGCGGGCCGCTCGCCGTCGCCGCCCTGATGCTGGTCAACCTGCTCTTCGCCGCCTTCGGCACCGCCAACAACGTGGCGATGCTGACCATCCGGCAGTCGATCACCCCGGACGGGCTCCAGGGCAGGGTGGCGGCGACCAACCGGTTCGTGGCGATGGGGGTGGCCCCGCTGGGAGCGCTGCTGGGCGGCTGGCTGGGCGCGAGCCTCGGGCTGCGCGGGACGGTGCTGGTGACGGCGCTCGGGCTCTGCCTGGCGCTGGTGCCGCTCGGCCTCTCCTCGCTGGCCTGGCTCGGCCGCGAGCTGCCGAGCGCGGCGTGACGGCGGAGGGCGGTGGCTGAGGGCGGAGGCTGGCGGCTGAGGGGCCCTCGGCGCAAGGACACAAAGGCAGGGGGCCCACCGATCGGCGGGCCCCCTTGGGTACTGCTCTTGTGCTCATGGTGACGGCCGCGGGGGCCGCCGGCGGACCCGAGGGGTCCCGAGCGATCAGAACATCAGAGGATGATCAGATAGCGGTAACGTTCTCCGCCTGCGGGCCCTTCGGACCCTGGGTGACGTCGAAGCTGACCGCCTGGTTCTCCTCCAGCGAGCGGAAACCGTTCGCGTTGATGGCGGAGTAGTGGACGAAGACGTCGGGGCCGCCGCCCTCCTGGGCGATGAAGCCGAAGCCCTTCTCAGCGTTGAACCACTTGACGGTTCCCTGAGCCATGCCGTTCTCCTTGCGAGGGACGTATTGGGGGCCACACCGTGTGGCACCCGGTCCGCTGCGCTGATCGCCCTGCCTCCGGACGGGTCCGGAGTTTTTCGATATTGCTGAAAAACTACAAAAAGCCTGCGGTTACATGCTCCGCAGGCTTCAAGTACTGCAAGGGGAATCAAACTGCAACTGAGGGCAACGCTAGCATGCGTGCGCTGTGACGACCAGAGGTGACTTGCGGTCCGGACAAGGCGTGTCGGAAGGCCTGCCCAGGACGGTTGTTAGGCCCTGGGAGGCTGTCCCGAAGGGGTGCGTGGAGCCCGTCCGGAGGCCGGTTCGAGGCGTCCTGGACGGGGGGTCCGGGCGGTGTCGGGAGGCCGGGTTCGCAGCCTCTCCCGAGGACGATCCAGAGCGTGTCGCAAGGCCGGTGCGGGCCGTCGGGAACGCCGGGCATACCCTGCGGGGAGGGCACGAACAGCAAGGGAGTGACGGCAGTGGCAGAACCGGTTGCGGTAGTCCAGGAGACCTCGGGGACGCCGGTCAGGCCGCGGGTCGGACATATTCAGTTCCTGAACTGCGTCCCCCTCTACTGGGGCTTGGCCAGGACCGGCAATCTGCTGGATCTCGATCTCACCAAGGACACTCCCGAGAAGCTGAGTGACCAGTTGGTGGGCGGTTCTCTGGACATCGGTCCGATCACCTGCGTGGAGTACCTGCGCCACGCGGACGACCTGCTGGTCCTGCCCGACATCGCGGTCGGCAGCGACGGACCGGTGATGTCCTGCGTGATCGTCAGCAAGCTCCCGCTCGCCGAGTTGGACGGCCGCCGGGTCGCCCTCGGCTCCACCAGCCGGACCTCGGTGCGGCTCGCGCGGCTGCTGCTGGAGGAGCGCGAAGGGGTGCGGCCGGAGTACTTCAGCTGCCCGCCCGACCTGGACGCGATGCTCGCCGACGCGGACGCCGCCGTGCTGATCGGCGACCCGGCGCTGCGGGCCTACCTGGGCCAGGCGGCCGCGCAGGGGCTGGCGGTGCACGACCTCGGCGAGATGTGGAAGGAGTGGACCGGTCTGCCCTTCGTCTTCGCGGTCTGGGCCGCCCGCCGTGACTTCGCCGAGCGCAGCCCCGAGCTGACGGCCGCGGTGCACCGGGCCTTCCTGGAGTCCCGGGACCTCTCACTGGTGGAGGCCCGTGAGGTGGCCGAGCACGCGGCCCGCTGGGAGGAGTTCGACGCGGGGGTGCTGGAGCGCTACTTCAGCGAGGCGCTGGACTTCTCGCTCGGTGAGCGGCAGCTGGCGGGCGTCGCGGAGTTCGCCCGCCGGGTCGGCCACGACAGCGGCTTCGCCCCGGACGTCGCGGTGCGGCTGCTGGAGACCGCACCGGCGGTGGTCTGACGGCCGCGGGGTCGGCAACGCACCGGTGGTGCAGCGAACTCTGACGGCCGCGGGGTCGAGGGTCGAGGGCGGAGACGTCGAGGTCGGCGGGTCGGCAACGCACCCGGCGGAGGAGGGGGACAAACCATCCCCCTCCAGGCCCCGGCCGCCCGGTAGCGTCGGCACATGACCTCGGCGGACGCCGGGCGGGCGAGGGGAGCGTGCGGGGGATGCAGGCACTGGGGTCGGACGATCCGCGTGAGGTGGGCCGGTACCGGCTGCTGCGCCGGCTCGGCGCGGGCGGCATGGGCCGGGTCTACCTCGGCCGGACGGCGGGCGGGCGCACGGTGGCCGTCAAGCTGGTGCGCGGTGAGCTGGCCGAGGACGCCGAGTTCCGCGCCCGCTTCCGGCAGGAGGTCGCCGCCGCCCGGCTGGTCGGCGGGGCCTGGACGGCGCCCGTCCTGGACGCGGACACCGAGGGCGAGCACCCGTGGGTGGCCACCGGATACGTCGCCGGGCCCGCGCTCGGCGCCGCCGTCCGGGAGTTCGGGCCGCTGCCCGAGCCGGCCGTGCGGACCCTCGGCGCCGGACTCGCCGAGGCGCTGGCGCACGTGCACGGGCTGGGGCTGGTCCACCGGGACGTCAAACCGTCCAACGTGCTGCTCACCCTGGACGGGCCGCGGCTGATCGACTTCGGTATCGCCCGCGCGCTGGACGCGACCAGCGGCTTCACCCAGTCCGGCTACGTGGTCGGCTCGCCCGGCTTCATGTCGCCGGAGCAGGCGGCCGGGCTGCCCGCCGGACCGTCGAGCGACGTCTTCTCGCTCGGCGCGGTGCTCGCCTTCGCGGCCACCGGCACGCCGCCGTTCGGGGAGGCCGTGAGTGCCGCGGTACTGCTCTACCGGGTGCTGCACGAGGAACCGGACCTGACCGGCCTGGTCGAGCCGCTGCGCTCGGTCGTGCTCGGCTGCCTGGCCAAGGACCCGGCCGCCCGGCCGACCCCCGCGCAGTTGCGGGCCCGGCTGGACGGCGACGGCGGCGCCACCGTCCGGCTCGGGCGCGGTGGTTGGCTGCCGCCCGCGCTGGCGGCGGCGGTGGGGCGCAGTGCCGTCCAGCTGCTGGACCTGGAGGCGGGGGAGCTGGAGGCGGGGGAGCCGGGTGCCGAGGGAGTGAGCGCCGGTCCCGGGCCGCGCGCCGGGGGCGCCCGGCCGGCCGAACCGGTGGGCCGGACGCCGACCGAGGCGGTCGCGCCGGCGGACCGCGTCCCCAGCGGGGCGGTCGCGCCGGTGGACCGGGTCCCCGCCGGGGTGGCCTCGCCGGTGGATCGCGTCCCCGCCGGCACCCGGCCGGAGGGCGGCAGCCGCACGCGCTCCGGGGTGGTGGCCATCCTGGTGGCCGCGCTGGTGGTCCCGGCCCTCGGGTACGGCATCTACCGGGGACTGCGGTCGGGCGGGGAGCCGGGCCCGGATCCGGAGGCCGGGGCCACCACGGCGACGACCGTCAGCGCCACGTTCAGCATGTCGGCCACCTCCTCCACCACGACGTCCTCGTCCAGTTCGACGACCATCCTCCCGGTACCCCCGCCGGCGACCGGGGCGGGGCCCGGCTCCGGTTCGGCTTCCGGCCCGAGTGTGGTGCCGAGTGCCTTCCTCGGCACCTGGAGCGGGGACATGACCACCGAGAAGCGGCTGCCCGCCGGTGTCACCACGCTGGTCATCGGCCCGGCCGCGCTCGGCCAGGAGAGCACCACCAGCCACAACACCGTCGTCATCGCCGGTTCGCTCTCGGTCACCTGCGACGGCGCCTGGAGGCTCGACGCGGTGTCACCGGAGAAGCTGGTCTTCACGTCCCGGCTGGTCGGCTCCTCGCTTCCCGGGGCGTGCACCGGAGGCTCGAACTCGGAGACGCTCACCCTGCAGAAGGACGGCACGATCCGCTTCACCTCCGCCGACCCGCCGGCCGGGAACCCGTCCGGGACGCTGCGGCACGCGGGCTGACGCAGGCACGCGCAAGGGCTGGCGTAGGCTGGTTCGGCCGTAGCCAGCGGTGGTTCCAGCCGTAGCCAGCGGTGGTTCCAGCAGTACCTCCAGAACACGCAGCAGTACCCGAGAGAGAGAAGGCCGCCAGGTGTCCGAGCTCGCAGCGACCACCCTCGATGCGCCCAGCACCGACCTGCAGGCCATCCTCGACCGGGCCGCCGGCGGCGGCCGGATCAGCCCGGAGGAGGCGCTGGAGCTGTACCGCTCGGCGCCGCTGCACGCGCTCGGCTCGGCGGCCGACGCGGTCCGCCGCCGCCGCTACGCCGGTACCGAGCACATCGCGACGTACATCATCGAGCGCAACATCAACTACACCAACGTCTGTGTGACGGCGTGCAAGTTCTGCGCGTTCTACGTGGCGCCGAAGAGCGACAAGGGCTGGTCCCGCGACCTCGACGAGATCCTGCGCCGCTGCGCGGAGACGGTCGAGCTGGGCGGCACCCAGATCATGTTCCAGGGCGGCCACCACCCGGACTACGGCGTGGAGTACTACGAGCGCGCGTTCTCGGCGATCAAGGCGGACTTCCCGCAGCTGGTGATCCACTCGCTGGGCGCCTCCGAGGTCGAGCACATGGCGCGGATCTCCAAGGTCTCCATCGAGGAGGCCATCACCCGGATCCACAAGGCCGGCCTGGACTCCTTCGCGGGTGCCGGCGCCGAGCTGCTGCCGGAGCGGCCGCGCAAGGCGATCGCGCCGCTCAAGGAGTCCGGCGAGCGCTGGCTGGAGATCATGGAGGCCGCGCACCGCCTGGGCGTGGAGTCCACCTCCACCATGCTGATGGGCACCGGCGAGACCAACGCCGAGCGGATCGAGCACCTGCGGATGATCCGCGAGGTGCAGGACCGCACCGGCGGCTTCCGGGCGTTCATCCCGTACACCTACCAGCCGCAGAACAACCACCTGAAGGGCTCGACCCAGGCCACCGTCTTCGAGTACCTGCGGATGATCGCCATCGCCCGCCTGTTCCTCGACAACATCGCCCACATCCAGGGCTCCTGGCTGACCACCGGCAAGGAGGCCGGCCAGCTGTCGCTGCACTACGGTGCGGACGACCTGGGCTCGGTCATGCTGGAGGAGAACGTCGTCTCGGCGGCCGGTGCCAAGCACCGCTCCAACCTCACCGAGCTGATCCACCTGATCCGGGCCGCCGACCGCGTGCCCGCCCAGCGCTCGACCACGTACCAGCACCTGCGGGTGCTGGACGACCCGGCGAACGACCCGGTGGACCCGCGGGTCGCCTCGCACATCGCCTCCACCGCGATCGAGGGCGGCACGGCGCACCCCGAGCTGAAGATCCTCGACAACGGCTGACGCTCCCGCCGTGCCGACCCCGCTCCCGCCGTGCTGACCCTGCACCGGGCCGCCCTCGTGCTGCCCGACCCGGCCGACCCCGCCGCCCCGCCGATCTCCGACGGGGCGGTGGTGGTGCAGGGCGAGCGGATCGCTGCGCTCGGCCCGCTCGGGGAGGTGGCGGCCGCGTATCCGCAGGCCCGGGTGCGGGACTGGGGGGACGCCGTGCTCACGCCCGGGCTGTGCAACCCGTACGGGCACTGGCTGCTGGAGTGCGCCTACCACCCGGACCCGCGCGAGGGGGTCGGCAGCGAGCCGGTGCCCGGGGGGCTTGCGGGCGGTGCGGGCGGCTCTGCGGGCGGTCCGGGTGGAGCGGGCGGTGCGGGCGGTGCGGGTGGGGCCGATCCGGCGCGGTACGGCGCGAGCGCCCGGCGCGGGCTGCAGCGGATGCTCGGCTTCGGGGTGACGGCGGTGGCCGGTCCGTTCGAGCACGATGTGGTGCGGATGGCGGTGGCGCGGTCGGGGCTGGCTGCGCTGGGAGGTCCGGGGGGTTCGGCGGCTGCGGGAGTTTCGGGCGCCTCGGGGGATCCGGGTGCTTCGGGAGAGGGGTCTGCGGGGGTCGAGGGGCCGCTGGACCCGCTTGCCGTGCTGCCGCTCGCCGCGGCGGTGTACGGGCGGCTGACGGTCGGTGGGCGGGCCGACTTCGCGGTGTTCGGTGCCGTGGACGGCGCGCCGCGCCCCGGCGGCTGCCTCGCCACCGTGCTGGCCGGGCGCCTGCTGTACCGGCGCCGCTGAGCCCGACCGCCTACCCGCCGGTAGCCGGATTCCCGTGCGACGTACCGGACTTCCTTCGTGTGCCGCCGAACTTCACTGGCGGCCATATCGTCTGATTCACCCTTCGCCGTGACCTGAGGGCCCGCCAGCGGATACGATCCCGGACAGCTCACTCCGTACCCTCACCACACATCACCCGCCCCCCGGCGGGTGTCGGGGCCCTGTCCCAGGCCCCGAAGGCAAGCCAGGACAGGAACCATGCGATCCGCGACCGTCCCCCCGCCGCGATCCCCGCGGTTGGGCCGTGGTTGGTACCTCGCCGCTGTGCTCAGCGCCGTGCTGGCCGTCGGCATGTGCCTGCTCGGTTGGCGCCAAGCCGACCAGGCGGACCGGATCGGCGCCCACCCGGTGAGAGTGGAGGGCGTCGTCACCCAGCTGCCCACCGGCGGCGGCTCCTACAGCGCCGTCAGCTACCGGGCCGCCGGCCAGCCGCACACCGCCGCCGCACTGCCGCTGGCGGACGGCGCCAAGCTCGGCGACGCGATCTGCCTGGAGCACGCCGCCGACGACGCGGGCGCGGTGCGGATCTGCGGCGACACCTACCCGCAGCCGGTCGGAGTCGGACTGGCCAGGTTCAGCGTGCCGGTGGCCCTGCTGTTCTTCGCCGTCTGCATGCTGCGGATCCTGCGGCACCGCCGGGCGGTGGCCATCCGCAGCGGTCAGAGCCGCTTCGCCACCACCGTCGCGCTCGCCGCGGGCGCGCTGCCGGACGGGATGCCCGCGATAACGCAGGGCAAGCGCTCGCGCCGCCGGCGCCGCTCGGGCGGGCGCCGGGGCCTGCACTGACGCTTCGGCGCTCCTGGCGGGTGCTCCGGGGCCCTGGGCGGGTGCTTTCGGGTCCTGGGCGGGTGCTCCGGGACCCTGGTGGGCGGGTCGGTGAGGACCTCCTGCGGCGGACGGCGTGCCCCCTTGCCCGTGTCGTTGTCCTCAGGGTGAACAATGGGGTCGTGACCCGAGCCTCTCTGGACAAGCAGCCGCACGAAGTCGCCGCCATGTTCGACGACGTCGCGGCGAAGTACGACCGCACCAACGACGTGATCTCCCTGGGCCAGGCCCGCGCCTGGCGCCGGGCGGTGGCCGAGGCGGTGGCCGCCGGACCGGGAGACCTCCTGCTCGACCTCGGGGCCGGCACCGGCACCTCCTCGCTGCCTTTCGTCGACGCCGGCGCCAAGGTCGTCCCGTGCGACTTCTCGGTGGGCATGCTCACCGAGGGCAAGCGCCGCCACCCCGAGCTGCCGCTCACCGCCGGCGACGCCACCAGGCTGCCGTTCGCCGACGACACCTTCGACGCGGTGACGATCTCCTTCGCGCTGCGCAACGTGCACGACACCGAGGCCGGGCTGCGCGAGATGTACCGGGTCACCAAGCCCGGCGGCAAGCTCGTGATCTGCGAGTTCTCCACCCCGACCTGGACGCCGTTCCGGACGGTCTACACCGAGTACCTGATGCGCGCGCTGCCGCCGGTGGCCACCGCCGTCAGCAGCAACCCGGACGCCTACGTCTACCTCGCCGAGTCCATCCGCGCCTGGCCGGACCAGCCCGGGCTGGCCGCGAAGCTACAGGAGGCCGGCTGGGGCAAGGCCGCCTGGCGGAACCTCACCGGCGGGATCGTCGCACTGCACCGCGCGTACAAGGTCTGAGCGGGCCGGTCGACCGTCAGTAGCTCGTAGACTCGTCCAAGCCCAGCCGACCCGCAGCAGGAGTGTGCCCACCGTGTCCGAGACCGCAGTTGACCTGAGCGCAGGGGTCGTGGAGAGCACCGCCGACGTCATCGTGGTCGGCGCGGGTCCGGCGGGTGCCACCACCGCGTACTACCTCGCGCAGGCCGGCCTGGACGTGCTGCTGCTGGAGAAGACGGCGTTCCCGCGCGAGAAGGTCTGCGGCGACGGCCTGACCCCGCGTGCCACCAAGCAGCTGGTCGACATGGGCATCGACGTGTCGCTGGAGAACGGCTGGCTGCACAACAAGGGCCTGCGGATCATCGGCGGCGGCGTCCGGCTGGAGCTGGACTGGCCCGAACTGTCGGCCTTCCCCGACTACGGGCTGGTCCGCAAGCGCGCCGACTTCGACGAACTGCTGGCCCGGCAGGCCGAGAAGGCCGGCGCCCGGCTGTACGAGCGGTGCAACGTCAGCGGTCCGGTACTGGACGACCGCACCGGCCGGATCGTCGGCGTCACCGCCAAGCTCGGCGAGGAGAAGCGCCCGGTCGTCTTCCGGGCCCCGCTCGTCGTCGCCGCCGACGGCAACTCGACGCGGCTCTCGCTCGCCATGGGCCTGCACCGCCGCGAGGACCGCCCGATGGGCGTCGCCTACCGGACGTACTTCACCTCGCCGCGCCACGACGACGACTACCTGGAGTCCTGGCTGGAGCTGTGGGACACCCGGGACGGCCAGCGGAAGCTGCTGCCCGGCTACGGCTGGATCTTCGGGATGGGCGACGGCACGTCCAACGTCGGCCTCGGCATCCTCAACTCCTCGCCCGCCTTCGGCGAGCTGGACTGGCGCGAGGTGCTCAAGGCCTGGTGCGCCAGCATGCCGGAGGAGTGGGGCTACACGCCGGAGAACATGACCGACCCGATCCGCGGCGCGGCCCTGCCGATGGCCTTCAACCGGCAGCCGCACTACACCCGCGGCCTGCTGCTGGTCGGCGACGCGGCCGGCATGGTCAACCCGTTCAACGGCGAGGGCATCGCCTACGCGATGGAATCCGGGCAGATCGCCGCCGGGGTCATCGTCCAGGCCCACGCCCGGGTGACCGAAGCGGGACGCGAGCGCGCCCTCCAGGCGTACCCGCGCATCCTCAAGGACGTCTACGGCGGTTACTACACCCTCGGCCGCGGCTTCGTGAAGCTCATCGGCAACCCCAAGGTGATGCAGCTCGCCACCCAGCGCGGCCTCACCCACCCCGTCCTGATGAAGTTCGTCCTGAAGATGCTGGCCAACCTGACCGACCCCCAGGGCGGTGACGCCATGGACCGCATCATCAACGGCCTGGCCAAGGCCGCCCCGAACGCCTAGGACCGCTCCGGCGGGACCGGGCGGCGGATCCCGCGCATCGGGTGCCCTGGCTGCTGGGCGCTCCGGCTGCTGGGTGTTCCGGCTGCGCGGGGCGCGTCTGCTGGGAGCGGCTCAGCCCGCCTGGGAAGGCTCAGCCCGTTCGGGAGGGGCTCAGCCCCGGGTGGCCCGTACGTAGACGTCTGCGGCGCCCGCCAGGCCGGTGTCCGCGGGCACCACGTAGATCTGCCGGCCGGTGCTTGTGGTGGTGCTGCCGGTGCTGGTGGCGCTGCTGTTGCCGTCGGGCGGCTCGGGCAGCTGTGCCGCCTCGGTCGGCTCCTCGCCGGGCAGGGCCGCCCTCAGGTCGGCGGGGAGGGGCGCCGGGGCGCCCGGCTGCGGGAGGTCGTAGACGCGGAGGAAGTCGTCCAGGTTCACGTCGTCACCGCCGCCGAGGCGGTAGTGCAGGTAGCCGACCGGCGTCCCGTCGGGTGCCAGGCCGTAGCTGGCGGCCTCCGGGACGTAGTACCGGCCCTTGCCCGGATGCTGCTCGGCGTGCAGCCGCGCCAGCCGCTCAGCCCGGTTGACGTCGGTCTCGCGCGCAGACTGGTCCTGCGTCATCGCGGCCACGCCCCAACCGGCGACGGCCACCATGAACACTCCGCACAGCGTCAGGGCCCAGGCCGCCGCCCGCTGCCCCGGCTGCCGCCCCTGCGGCCCGGGAACGGCCTCGTCGGTCCACTCACTGGTGTCGGACACCTGATGCTCCCCCTCCCGGGAGGCTCCCCGCCCCCTCGCCTACCTGGACACCGTCCGGCGGCGGGGAGTTCCCGCGCCCGGCATCGACGTGACTGGCATCGACGTGACTGGCATCGAGGGGGGTGGCGTCGAGGAGGGTGGCGTCGACACGGCGAAGGCCTGCCCTCAGACCTCCTGGCCGCCCTCGGGCTCCCGGCGGCTGGCCGCCGAGCGCTGCTCGACGTAGGCGAGCCGCTCGGCGAAAACGCGTGCGGCGTCCGGGGTGAGGGTGCGCAGAGCCACCAGGGCCGAGAAGACCACGTCGCAGAGTTCGTGCTGGACGTCCTCCCAGCTGTGGGTGACACCCTTGCGGGGGTTCTGACCGGTGGCGCCTATGACGGCGGCTCCGACCTCACCGACCTCCTCGGAGAGCTTGAGGATTCGCAGCAACCGCTCCTCCTGCGAGGGGAGCCGGCTCTCCTCGTCCAACCAGGCGACCAGGTGGTCGACGCTCTCCCAGATCCTGCTGTCCATCTGCCCTGCTCCCGTACGGCTCCGCTGACGCCGACCACGCTACGGGAGTCGGGCGGGCGTCTCGGCTCCGTGGCGGCGCTTGGGGTGGGGCGGCTCCCGGTTGGGGTGCTACGGCTGGGGTGGTTCTTGTTGGGTCGGCTACCGCTGCGCTGGCTACCGCTGGGCAGGCTACCGCTGGGTCGGGTCCCCGGCGCCGGTTCGGGGCGCCGACCCAGCGGCATTTCCACCGTTGTGGTGCCGGTGGCCGCGGTCTAGCGGTTGCTGATCTTCACGTTGCGGATGTTCACCGGGAGGGTGGGGAAGCCGTCGCCGGGGTTGTTCTGGTCGTCCTCGCCGCCGGCGGCGATCTTCTGGAGGACGTCCAGACCCGCGGTGATCCGGCCGAACGGGGTGTAGGCGGGGGAGAGCTTGGTGTCCTTCCAGACGAAGAAGAACTGGCTGCCGTTGGTGTTCGGCCCGGCGTTGGCCATGGCCACGGTTCCGGCGGGGTAGACGGCGCCGGTCAGGTTCTCGTCCGGGAATGAGTAGCCGGGGCCGCCGCTGCCGGTGCCGGTGGGGTCGCCGCACTGCAGGACGTAGATCCGCTGGGTGGTGAGGCGGTGGCAGTGACTGCGGTCGAAGTAGTCGTGTTCGGCGAGGAAGCGGAACGAGAAGGTGGTGCAGGGCGCCTTGTCCGTCAGGGCCTCGAAGGTGATCGAGCCCTGGGTGGTCTTCAGCGTGGCGCTGTAGGGCTTGGCGGCCTTCTTGGCATTGAAGACCGGGATGCCCTTGAAGTTGTCGGCGGGAACCGCCGGGGTGTACGTGCAGGTGGTGGTTGCCGGGGCGGTCGGCGGGGTCTCCGCGGCCGCGGTGCCGGTGGTCACGGCCAGCGGGAGGACGGTGGCGGCGGTGAGCAACGCCCAGTGTTTGCGCTTCACTTGACGAGCCTTCCGGAGGATGGTGGTCGGCGATGTTGTCATGGCGACATCATCCACGGGTGGGGCGCGGTTCGGTAGACGGCGGGCGGTTCTTGGGGCGGTTGGGTGGCCTGGGGTTGCGGTTGGCGGGTTGGCGGGTTGGCGGGTTGGCGGGTTGGCGGGTTGGCGGGTTGGCGGGCTGGCGGGTTGGCGGGCTGGGTGCTGTGGTCGGCGGTTGGGGTGGGCGGGTCAGGTGAACAGGCCGGCCCGGGCGGCGAGGGCGGCGGCGTCGGCGGCCCGCTCGGCGGTGCGGGCGTCGAGCGGCTCGCCGGTGACGAACAGTCGGTAGTAGAGCGGGGCGGTTGCCGCCCGGGCGACCTCGGCGCCGTCGGTGCCGGCGGGAAGCTCGCCTCGGGCCGCGGCCCGTTCGGCGACGCCGGCGGCCTGGCGGTGGCGGGCTGCGAAGAACTCGCGCAGGGCGGCCGCGCCGACATCCGAGCGCTGGGCTGCGGAGATCAGCGCGGTGGGCGTGGGGCCCAGCTGGGGGTCGGTGAAGACGGCGTACACCTCGTGGGTGATCCGGCGGAGGTCCTCGCCGAGGTCCCCGGTGTCCGGCGCCTCCCAGGGGGTGTCGGCCGAGGCGGTGAGGGCATCGGCGATCAGCCCGTCCACACCGCCCCAGCGTCGGTACAGCGTCGCCTTGTGCACGCCGGAGCGGGCGGCGACCGCATCGATGGTCAGCCCGTCGTACCCGTTCTCGGTGACCTCGGCGAGCGTGGCGGTCACGACGTCCGCACGGACGCGGGCGCTGCGACCGCCGGGGCGCGGCGCCCGCGTGCGGGGGGCGGTGGGGCTGCTCTCGCTCAAAGTCGACTCCAGTCGCATTAAGGCTTGCCGTGGTGGTGGGGGCGTGTCATCCTCGATCTTAATGCGACTTGAGTCGCATTTCGAGAGCTTGAGTCCTGGAGAGCTCGGGTCCTGGAGAGCTCGGTGCCCGAAGAAGCCGGGTGCCCAAGAAGCCGAGGCCTTGAGTGTTCGAGGCTGCGAGAGGAGTCCCATGACTGCTGCGATCCCCGACCCCGCCGTGTTGCACTCCCTCGCCGGGCATGACCGGGTTGTCCTGCTGCGCTCCCTGGTCACCGACCCGCGCATCGAGGTCGGCGAGTACACCTACTTCGACGACCCCGACGCTGCCACCGCCTTCGAGGAGCGCAATGTCCTCTACGCGTACGGGCCGGAGCGGTTGGTGATCGGCAAGTACTGTGCGATCGCCACCGGCACCCGCTTTCTCATGGCCGGTGCCGCACACCCGACTGTGGGGGTCTCCACCTTCCCGTTCACGATGTTCGGCGGCAGCTGGACGGAGCGGACCCTCGACATCGTCACCGGTCTCCCCAGTCGAGGTGACACCGTCATCGGCAACGACGTCTGGTTCGGCTACGGCGCCACCGTCCTCCCTGGTGTGCGGATCGGTGATGGTGCGATCATCGCCGCCGGCGCCATGGTGACCGCGGATGTCGAGCCGTACACGGTTGTCGGAGGCAACCCTGCCCGTACGATCCGCCGGCGCTTCGCGGATGCCGACGTGGCCCGTCTCCTGCGCGCTGCCTGGTGGGACTGGCCCGTCGAACTCGTCACGGCTCACGTGCGGGACATCATGGCCGGTACCCCCGCCGACATCGAGGCGATTGCCGAGGCCAACGGCCTGCTCGGCGACGGGCCCGGTCGGGGAGCGGAGACCGCACCGAGGAGGTGACCGCCCCGGTCCTGCGGTGGTCCTGGGCCTGGTCGCGCTTGCGATGTGTGCGCGCGGGCTCTGCCGAGCGGGAGCGTAAAACCGTTGATGGACCGGGCCGGGATGCGCGAGGATGGCGGGCCTCACGCTCTGCACAGGGATCCGTCCGATGCCGTACGGGAATCTCGTCTGTCGATTCCGTCCGTTCCGGAAGGGCCCACGCATGCGCACCTCCTCCTCTTTCGTTCGTGACGTGCCGGTGCTGCTGGTCGCAGTGGTCTGGGGATCGAGCTTTCTGGCGGTGCAACGGGTCGCCGAGCCGGGGACGGTCGTGGCGATGCTTGTGCTGCGGTTCGCGCTGATGTTGCCGGTACTCGGGGCGTTCGCATGGCCTGCCCTGCGCAGGATGGGTCGCCGGGAGTGGCTGGGCGGCGCACTGCTGGGCCTGGTCCTCAGCGGGATCTTCCTGCTGGAGACATATGGCGCGGTGCACACCTCGGCCACCAATGCAGGTCTGATCATCAGCCTCACGATGGTGTTCACTCCTCTCGCTGAGAGCGCCCTCGGTCGGACGTCGCTACCTCGTGCCTTTCTGGCGGCGGCAGGCCTGTCGGTGCTCGGCATCGCGCTGCTCACCGGGGGAGGAGGGCTGAAGGCGCCCTCGCTCGGCGACCTGCTGATGCTTGGCGCAGCCCTGGTGCGGACCGTCCATGTACTCACCATGTCCCGGATTCCAGCGATCCGGGGAACGGACTCGCTGGCCGCCACCTGGGTGCAACTCGCCACAGCGACCGCGGTGTTCGCCCTGGTGGCGCCGCTCGCCGGTCCCGCCCCGTGGACCGTTGCCGCCTCGTACGGCCCGTCGCAGTGGGCTTGGCTGCTCCACTTGACTCTGCTCTGCACCTTGTTCGCCTTCTTCGTCCAGATGTGGGCAGTGCGGACCACCTCGCCCTCCCGGGTCAGCCTGCTGCTCGGGACCGAACCCCTCTGGGCCGCCGTCTTCGGTATCACCCTGGCCGGAGACCACCTCGGCCCGCCGGCCCTGTTCGGCGCCGTGCTCGTCCTCATCGGCACCGAGTGGGGCCGTCGTACGAGTGCCCCGGCCGCGCAGCGTGCGGTCGACCCGGAGTCCGAAGGCGACCGGGAGCCCGAAGCCGGCCCGGTGCCGACGCCAACCCCGGAGCCGGACCTGGAGCCGGACCTGGAGTCATCTCCAGCCTCGGCACCGGCGTCGGCATGAGGGACGGGGCTACCGGCGGCGCAGCGTACGGCGCGCGTAGTCGATGGTGACCACGGCGACCAGCGGACCCCAGGCTATGAGCGGGAGATAGCAGAGGGTCATCACCAGGCCGGCGAAGCCATGGGGAGAATCGGGATTGCTCATGGCGCTCGCCCAGCCGCCGCAGAGTGAGGCGAGGCCGAGGAAGGTCAGGATGGCCGAACCGACGGCGGCCGGGACGATGGCGGCCAGGGGGCGGACGCGCCGGCCGCCGATCAGGGGGAGCCAGCGAGGTGTGACCCGACCCCAGGGGCGGACCAGGCCGACCGTCAGGAAGGCCAAGGTCTCGGCGAGTGCGCTGAGGACCACCGCGTAGACGGCTCCCCAGCCGGGGTGGTGGTCCCCGGCGAACTTGGCCATCTCGCCGCTGGCCCCGACCGGGACGCCGAAGCCGAACGCGATGCGCCAGAGGCCGGACGGGACCGTCGTCCAGACGGCGGCCTCGGCGGCGCGCTCGACCCAGCGCCGGGCGGGAGGCACGTCGTCGGCGACAGGGATCGGGCGGACGGACGGCTTGGTGTCGATCATGGTGGTGAACTCCCCTCCCGAACGGCCCCGGTGGCCGGTCGATGACTCAAGCCTGGCTGCAGGGCAAGGCCGGCGGCAGATGCCGATCGGACTGTTCTGGCTGCTCAGAAAGGCGCGAGGAATGTGCCGATCGGCAGAGGTGGCCGGCTTTGGTGATCCGTAGGCTGACTGCACTCGGGGGAAGGGGAGTCGATGATGAGTCAGTTTCTGTCGGTGGTCGTTCCGGTGGTCGTGCTGCTCGGTTGGGCGGCGCGGGCGCGGTTCGGGGCAGTGGCCGTTGCGGGTGTGGCGGGGGCGGTGTCGGTAGCGGTCACCGTCGGCGTCTGGGCCGCGGGCCGGTGGGCGGAGTCCAACCGATGGCCCGGGCTGGTCGGGCTGGTCGAACTGGCCGCTCTCCTGCTGCTGGTGGTGCTCGCGTTGCGCGGCGGGGAGGGGTGGCGGTGCGCGGCATCGACCTGGGTGGTCGGCGGTGCGGTGGCGCTCTGGCCCTCCCGGTTCGAGGAGATCGTCGGGCCTGGGGATGCGCTGACGCTCTTCGGGTTCGGCTCGGTGCTCGCTCTCCCGGCCGTCCTGGCCGGACTCTATCTGCGCGGGCTGGACGACACCCGGCGGCGCTCGGTGGCTGCCGCACGACGTACCCAGCGGCTGGAACTCGCCCACGACCTGCACGACTTCGTCGCGCATGATGTCAGCGGCATGGTCGCCCAGGCGCAGGCCGGTATGGTGCTGGCCGCCTCCGATCCGGTCCGGGCGGCGGCGCTGTTCGAGCGGATAGAGCAGGCCGGGCAGCAGGCGCTGGCCTCGCTGGACCGGACCGTTCACCTGCTGCGCAGCGAGGAGGAGAGCGCACTCGAGCGAAGCCCGCAGCCCGGCCTGGCCGAACTCGTCGAGCTCACCGAGCGGTTCGCGTCCTCCGGTAGTACCGAGGTGCGACTCGACGCGGTGCCGGACGGGCCGGCCATCCCGAGGGAGGTGGCGGCGACGGCGTACCGGATCGTGGTCGAGGCACTGACCAACGTCCGCCGGCACGCGCCGGCCGCCCGTGCCGTCGACGTTCGGGTGCGGAGCGAGGGCAGGAGGCTGGAGATCGTGGTGCGCGATGACGGTGGTGGCGCGCAGCCGCCCGGCCCGCGTAGGGGCGGCAGCGGACTGGCCGGACTCGCGGCCAGGGTGGAGGCGCTGGGTGGGACGCTCACCGCGGCGCGAGATGGTGACGGCTGGCGAACAACGGCAACCATGCCCTTGGAGGGTCGATGAGCATCCGAGTCCTGTTGGCAGACGACGACGAGACGATCCGCAGCGCGTACCGGATCATCCTGGACGCCCAGCCCGACATCGAGGTCGTGGGCGAGGCCTCGGACGGTCAGGCGGCGCTCGAACTGGCCGAGCGGCTGCGCCCTGACGTGATCCTTGCGGACATCCGGATGCCGAGGGTGGACGGGCTGGAGCTGACCCGGCGGCTCGGCGGCGAGTTCCGGGTGGTCGTGGTGACCACCTTCGACCTGGACGAGTACGTGCACACGGCGATTCGCTCCGGAGCGGCGGGCTTTCTGCTGAAGAGGTCGGGCCCGGCCCTGCTTGCCGAGGCGGTTCGAGCAGCGGTCGCGGGGGACGCCCTGATCAGCCCGCAGGTCACCGTCCGGCTGCTGCGACAGCTGTCGCAGACAAACCAGGAGCGACGAGAGGAGAACGAGGGCGGGGAAAGCCAGGAAAGGCAGGGGCGACAGTGGAGGCAAGGGAAGCGGGAAAGGGAGAAAAAGCTGGGGATGGACGGGATGCACGAAGGCCCGGGCGGACAACTGTCAGGGGGGCCCATCGAAGATCTCACCGGGCGGGAGACCGAGATCGCCAAGCTTGTGGCCGGTGGTGCGACCAACGCCGAGATCGCTGCTGAGCTGTTCATCGCCGCAGGCACGGTGAAGAACCACCTGGCCACGATCCAGAGGAAGATCGGCGCCCGGAATCGGGTCGGCATTGCCGCCTGGGCCTGGGAGAGCAGCATCTGAGACCGGCCGTTACCGGGCCGGCCCGCCCCCGTCGGCCTTCCCGTCCGTCGGCGTGCCCCGACGGCCTTCCGGCAGGACCTTGATCCGCCCTCCCCGCCCGCGAGTAGCTCCTTCTCGCCGCGCCTCCTGCCACGCCGCCGCGCCCCCGCCTCCGCGACCCCCGCCGCCGCCGCGTCGCGCCGCCTCCCGCCGTAGCGCCGGCCCCGCCCACGAGGCCCGCCACAGCGACCCCCCACGCACCTCAATCCACCCGGATCTACCTCCGGCCTACCCGCCCACTCACCTCCGGTTCACCCCCGGACCGCCCCCGGCTCACTCCTGGCTCACTCCCCAGTCACCCCGCCCGATCCCCAGTTCGCGCGCTTGTGAACGAAGGGTCAAGCGGACGTTCGGGGGCCCGCCACCCCTGCGAGTGAGGCCCATTAACACGTCAACATGACGCCCGGAAATTTGCCCTGAGCGGAGCATAGTTGATATAGGAGCACGCCGCTGACCAGCTGCTTCGCAGGTAAATGCGACTGGTTGTGATCATTTGACTTCTTTGCGTTGACAACTCTGGGCATGCTCACTTTCGTCACCATTCAAGAGGTGTCGTAGATCACAAAGATCACGCTGAACTGCGTGTCGCAGATCACAAGCCGACGGGCATAGGATGCGCTCGTTCCAGGCTTTGTGAACTGCCTCACATGAGGTGGATCTCGGGAACCGGAACGCGGGTCCACCACAGCGTGACCCGTCGGTTCCGATCTGCAGTCAAGGACGACTGGACGGAGGGAGCGGGGGCTATGAATGCCTACGCGCCGATCCTCGTACTCGGTGCCATCGCGGCGGCGTTCGCGGTCGGCTCCGTCGTGATGGCCTCACTGACCGGCCCCAAGCGTTACAACCGGGCCAAGTTGGAGGCGTACGAGTGCGGCATCGAGCCGACCCCGCAGCCCGTGGGCGGCGGTCGGTTCCCGATCAAGTACTACCTGACGGCGATGCTCTTCATCGTCTTCGACATCGAGATCGTCTTCCTCTACCCGTGGGCGGTCAGCTTCGACGCCCTGGGGATCTTCGGGCTGGTCGAGATGCTCCTGTTCATCGCCACGGTCTTCGTCGCGTACGCCTACGTCTGGCGGCGCGGCGGTCTGGAGTGGGACTGACCGCTGACCTTGTGAACGGGCGGACAAGCCCGAACGGGCGGACAAACCACAGGACTTGAGCCACTTGAGGGCATTGAGAGGGATCTGATGGGAATCGAGGAGAAGCTGCCGAGCGGCTTTCTGCTCACGAGCGTGGAGACGGCCGCCGGCTGGGTGCGCAAGGCGTCGCTCTTCCCGGCCACCTTCGGGCTGGCCTGCTGCGCGATCGAGATGATGACCACCGGAGCCGGTCGCTACGACCTGGCCCGGTTCGGCATGGAGGTGTTCCGGGGCTCCCCCCGGCAGGCCGATCTGATGATCGTGGCAGGGCGGGTGAGCCAGAAGATGGCCCCGGTGCTGCGTCAGGTGTACGACCAGATGCCCAACCCGAAGTGGGTCATCTCGATGGGCGTCTGCGCCTCGTCGGGCGGGATGTTCAACAACTACGCGATCGTGCAGGGCGTCGACCACATCGTTCCGGTGGACATCTACCTGCCCGGCTGTCCGCCCCGCCCGGAGATGCTGATGGACGCCATCCTGAAGCTGCACGACAAGATCCAGCACGAGCCGCTGGGCGTGAACAGGCGCCGGGCCGAGGAGCTGGGCGAGGCGCTGGCACTCCAGGCCACCCCGGTCAGCGAGATTCGGGGGCAGCTGCGATGACCTCGGAGAACACACCGGGCGCCAAGAACACGCCGGGCGCCAGGAAGACACCAGGCGCCGACAGCACCCCGAACGCGGAAGGCACCCCGACCGCCGAGGGCGTCCCCGCCTCGCGCAAGGAGATCCCGGTCGAGGTGGTCGGCCGCCGCCAGGGCATGTTCGGTGCCCAGGACAGCGGCGACACCTCCGGGTTCGGCGGCCTGGCCGCCCCGATCGCGCTGCCGTCCGCCAGCGAACGCCCCTACGGCGGGTGGTTCGACGAGGTGGCGGACGAGCTGGAGGGGGCGCTGGAGGAGCAGGGGCTCGACCCGTCGGACGTCATCGAGAAGACCGTCGTCGACCGCTCCGAGCTCACCTTCCACATCGCCCGCGAGCACCTGCTGGGGACCGCCCGCACCCTGCGCGACGACCCGGCGCTCCGCTTCGAGCTCTGCCTCGGGGTGAGCGGTGTGCACTACCCGGGCGACAAGGGCCGCGAGCTCCACGCGGTCTACCACCTGCGCTCGATCACCCACGGCCGGTTGCTGCGGCTGGAGGTCACCGCGCCGGACGCCGACCCGCGCATCCCGTCCGTGGTGAGCGTCTACCCGACCAACGACTGGCACGAGCGCGAGGCCTACGACTTCTTCGGTCTGGTCTTCGAGGGCCACCCGGCCCTCACCCGGATCATGATGCCGGACGACTGGCTGGGTCACCCGCAGCGCAAGGACTACCCGCTCGGTGGCATCCCCGTCGAGTACAAGGGCGCCCAGATCCCGGCGCCCGACCAGCGGAGGTCGTACAGCTGATGACCACTCAACACGAGCAGGCCGCGCACTACGAAGAGGCGCAGCCCCGCGAGACCACCGAGGGCCGGGTCTTCACGGTCACCGGCGGCGACTGGGGCGAGGTGGTCGAGGCCGTCGGCCGCGCCGACGACGAGCGCATCATCGTCAACATGGGCCCCCAGCACCCGTCCACCCACGGCGTGCTGCGCCTGATCCTGGAGATCGACGGCGAGACGGTGAAGGAGGCCCGCTGCGGCATCGGCTACCTCCACACCGGCATCGAGAAGAACATGGAGTTCCGCAGCTGGGTCCAGGGCACCACCTTCGTGACCCGGATGGACTACCTGACCCCGCTGTTCAACGAGACCGCCTACTGCCTGGCGGTCGAGAAGCTGCTCGGGATTACCGACGACGTCCCCGAGCGCGCGAACGTCATCAGGGTCCTGATGATGGAGCTCAACCGGATCTCCTCGCACCTGGTCTGCCTGGCCACCGGCGGTATGGAGATCGGCTCCACCACCCTGATGATCTACGGCTTCCGGGACCGCGAGCTGATCCTGGACGTCTTCGAGCTGGTCACCGGCCTGCGGATGAACCACGCGTACGTCCGCCCCGGCGGCCTCGCCCAGGACCTGCCGCCCGGCGCCGTCGACCAGATCCGCGAGGCGGTGAAGACGCTCCGCTCGCGGATGCACGAGTACGACAAGCTCGCCACCGGCAACCCGGTGTTCAAGGCCCGCCTGGTCGACGTCGGCTTCCTGGACCTGCCCGGCTGCCTGGCCCTCGGCGCGACCGGCCCGATCCTGCGGGCCACCGGCCTGCCGCACGACCTGCGCAAGACGGACCCGTACTGCGGCTACGAGGACTACGACTTCGAGGTGGCGATCGCCGACGGCGCCGACTCCTACGCCCGCTTCCTGATCCGGCTGGAGGAGATGCGGCAGTCGCTGCGGATCGTCGAGCAGTGCCTGGACCGGCTGCGCCCGGGCCCGGTCATGGTGGCGGACAAGAAGATCGCCTGGCCGGCCCAACTGGCCGTCGGCCCGGATGGGATGGGCAACTCGCTCGACCACATCCGCAAGATCATGGGCACCTCGATGGAGGCCCTGATCCACCACTTCAAGCTGGTCACCGAGGGCTTCCGGGTCCCGGTCGGGCAGGCGTACTCGGCGGTCGAGTCACCCAAGGGCGAGCTCGGCGTGCACGTGGTCAGCGACGGCGGGACGCGCCCGTACCGGGTCCACTTCCGGGATCCGTCGTTCACCAATCTGCAGACGATGGCGGCGATGTGCGAGGGCGGCCAGGTGGCCGACGTGATCGTCGCGGTGGCCGGGATCGACCCGGTGATGGGAGGCGTGGACCGGTGACAGACGTCCAGTTGGGGATGCCGGCGCTGCCGGCCAGGCCGTACCCCGAGGAGGTGCACACCCGCCTGGCCGCGGACGCCCGGGAGTTGATCGGCCGCTACCCGGTGGCCCGGTCCGCGCTGCTGCCGCTGCTGCACCTGGTGCAGGCCGAGGAGGGCTTCGTCAGCCCGACCGGCATCCGGTTCTGCGCCGAGCAGTTGGACCTCACCACCGCCGAGGTCACCGCCGTGGCCACCTTCTACACCATGTACCGGCGCCGGCCCGCCGGGAAGTACCACGTCGGAGTGTGCACCAACACCCTCTGCGCGGTGCTCGGCGGCGACCAGATCTTCGACGAGCTCCAGCAGCACCTCGGGATCCGCAACAACGAGACCACCGAGGACGGCGAGATCTCGATCGAGCACATCGAGTGCAACGCGGCCTGCGACTACGCCCCCGTGGTGATGGTCAACTGGGAGTTCTTCGACGACCAGACCCCCGAGAGCGCCAAGCGGCTGGTCGACGACCTGCGGGCGGGCCAGGAGGTCCGGCCCACCCGCGGTGCCCGGCTCTGCAGCTTCAAGGAGTCCGCCCGCATCCTGGCCGGCTTCCCCGACGAGCGCCCCGGTGCGGTGGACGAGTCCGGCGTGGGCGGTGCGCCCTCGCTCGCGGGCCTGCGCCTGGCCAAGGGCGAGGCCCTGCCCGGCACCGGCGGCACCAAGGTCGTCTCGCCCCGCCACGAAGGGACCGAAGCGTGATGACCTCCGCCGAGCCGGCCGAGAAGCTGCTCACCCCCGTGCTCTCCGCCTCCTGGGACGACAGCCGGCCCTGGACGCTCGCCACCTACCGCCGCCACGGCGGGTACGAGGGCCTGACGGCCGCCCTCGCCATGCCCCCGGACGACGTGATCGCCCTGGTCAAGGACTCCGGTCTGCGCGGCCGCGGCGGGGCCGGCTTCCCCACCGGCATGAAGTGGCAGTTCATTCCGCAGAACGACGGGAAGCCGCACTACCTGGTGGTCAACGCGGACGAGTCCGAGCCGGGCACCTGCAAGGACATCCCGCTGCTGTTCGCCAACCCGCACTCGCTGATCGAGGGCATGATCATCGCCTCGTACGCGATCCGCTGCGACCACGCCTTCATCTACCTGCGCGGCGAGGTCGTCCCGGTGCTGCGCCGGCTGCAGGCGGCGGTCGCCGAGGCCTACCGGGCCGGGCTGCTCGGCAGGGACATCCTGGGCTCCGGCATCGACCTCGACATCACCGTGCACGCGGGCGCCGGCGCCTACATCTGCGGCGAGGAGACGGCGCTGCTGGACTCGCTGGAGGGCCGCCGCGGCCAGCCGCGACTGCGGCCGCCGTTCCCGGCCATCGCCGGGCTCTACGCCTGCCCGACCGTCGTCAACAACGTCGAGTCGATCGCCTCGGTGCCGCCGATCCTGGCGCGCGGCAAGGAGTGGTTCAAGAGCCTGGGCACCGAGAAGTCCCCCGGCTTCACGCTCTACTCGCTCTCCGGCCACGTCACCAACCCCGGCCAGTACGAGGCCCCGCTCGGCATCACCCTGCGCCAGCTGCTCGACATCAGCGGCGGCATCCGGGCCGGTCACCGGCTCAAGTTCTGGACCCCGGGCGGCTCCTCCACCCCGATGTTCACCGACGAGCACCTCGACGTCCCGCTCGACTACGAGGGCGTCGGCGCGGCCGGGTCGATGCTTGGCACCAAGGCCCTGCAGGTCTTCGACGAGACCACCTGCGTGGTGCGGGCCGTCACCCGCTGGACGGAGTTCTACGCCCACGAGTCCTGCGGCAAGTGCACCCCGTGCCGCGAGGGGACGTACTGGCTGGTCCAGCTGCTGAAGCGGATCGAGTCCGGCGAGGGCGTCGACGGGGACCTGGAGAAGCTCCTGGACATCGCCGACAACATCAACGGCAAGTCCTTCTGCGCCCTGGGCGACGGCGCGGCGAGCCCGATCGTCTCCTCACTCCAGCACTTCCGGGCCGAGTACGAGCAGCACCTCGCCGAGCGGCGCTGCCCGTTCGACCCGACCGCCTCCACCGTCTGGGCCGACGGCCCCCGCCCCGGCCACCAGTCCGCCACCGAAAGGGAGGTGCACGCGTGACGATCACAGAGCCATCCACCTCCAAGGCAGCGGTCGAACTGGTCACGCTCACCATCGACGGCATCGAAGTGCAGGTCCCCAAGGGGACGTTGGTGATCCGGGCCGCCGAGCAGATCGGCACCCAGATCCCGCGCTTCTGCGACCACCCGCTGCTCGACCCGGCCGGCGCCTGCCGGCAGTGCATCGTCGAGATCGAGGGTCAGCGCAAGCCCGTCGCCTCGTGCACCATCCCGGTCGCCGAGGGCATGGTGGTCCGGACGCAGGTCAGCTCGCCGGTCGCCGAGAAGGCGCAGCGCGGCGTGATGGAGCTGCTGCTGATCAACCACCCGCTGGACTGCCCGGTCTGCGACAAGGGCGGCGAGTGCCCGCTGCAGAACCAGGCGATGTCCACCGGCGAGGTCGACTCCCGCTTCGAGGGGATGAAGCGGACGTACGAGAAGCCGATCCCGCTGAGCACCCAGGTGCTGCTGGACCGCGAGCGCTGCGTGCTCTGCGCCCGCTGTACCCGGTTCTCGCAGCAGATCGCCGGGGACCCGTTCATCGACCTGATCGAGCGCGGTGCCCTGCAGCAGGTCGGCATCGGGGACGCGGAGCCGCTCGACTCCTACTTCTCCGGCAACACCATCCAGATCTGCCCGGTCGGCGCGCTCACCTCGGCGGCTTATCGTTTCCGCTCCCGCCCGTTCGACCTGGTCTCCTCGCCGAGCGTCTGCGAGCACTGCTCCGCGGGGTGCGCGCAGCGCACCGACCACCGGCGCGGCAAGGTGCTGCGGCGCCTGGCGGGCGAGGACCCGGCGGTGAACGAGGAGTGGAACTGCGACAAGGGCCGGTTCGCCTTCCGGTACGCGCAGCAGCGCGACCGGATCACCACCCCCCTGGTCCGCGAGAACGGCGAGCTCGTGCCCGCCTCCTGGCCGGAGGCGCTGGCGAAGGCCGCCGAGGGCCTGCGCGGCGCCCGCACCGGGGTGCTCACCGGAGGCCGGGTCACCGTCGAGGACGCCTACGCGTACGCCAAGTTCGCCCGGGTGGTGCTCGGCACCAACGACGTGGACTTCCGGTCCCGCCCGCACAGCGGTGAGGAGGCGGACTTCCTGGCCGCCGCCGTCGCCGGCCGGGGCGTCGACCTCGACGGCGAGGGCGTCACCTACGACGAACTGGAGGGCGCACCGGCCGTGCTGCTCGCGGGCTTCGAGCCCGAGGAGGAGTCGCCGATCGCCTTCCTGCGGCTGCGCAAGGCCACCCGGGCCAGCGGCCTCAAGGTGTTCTCGATCGCCGCGCACGGCTCCCGGGGCCTGGCCAAGCTGCGCGGCGCGCTGCTGCCGGCCGCCCCCGGCACCGAGGCCGAGTGGCTGGCCGCCCTCGCCTCCGACGAGCCGCTGAACGACGACGCGGGCCGCGCCGCCGCGCTGCTGCGCACCCCCGGCGCCGTGATCCTGGCCGGCGAGCGGCTGGCCGCCGCCCCCGGCGCGCTGACCGCCGCGCTGCGCCTCGCGCACTCCACCGGCGCCCGGCTCGCCTGGATCCCGCGCCGGGCCGGTGAGCGCGGCGCCGTCGAGGCCGGCGCGCTGCCCGGGCTGCTACCCGGCGGCCGCCCGGTCTCCGCTCCGGCCGCCCGGGCCGAGGCCGCCGCGGCCTGGGGGGTGGCCGAGCTCCCGGCCCGGCTCGGCCGGGACACCGACCAGATCCTGGCGGCCGCCGCCGCGGGTGACCTGGACGCCCTGCTGGTCGGCGGTGTCGATCCGGACGACCTGCCGGATCCGGTGCTCGCCGAGGAGGCGCTGGCCGGGGTCGGCTTCGTGGTCTCCCTGGAGCTGCGCCCGTCCGCCGTCACCGCGCAGGCCGACGTGGTGCTGCCGGTGGCGGCGGTGACCGAGAAGGCCGGGACCTTCCTGGACTGGGAGGGCAGGGTGCGGATGTTCGAGGCCGCGCTCAAGCCCGACCAGCAGATGGGCCGCCACCTCCACCCGGACCTGCGGGTGCTGAACATGCTGGCGGACGCGCTGGGCCACCGGCTCGGCCTGCCCGACGTCCGGGCCGCCCGGCTGGAGCTGGACGGTTTCGCGCCGTGGACCGGCGACCGGTCCACCGCCCCCGCCGCGCACCCCGGGCTGCTGCCCCGGCCGGCCACCGGCCAGGCGGTCCTGGCGGGTTGGCGCCTGCTGCTGGACGAGGGCTCGCTCCAGCAGGGCGATCCGCACCTGGCCGGCACCCGGCACCCGGCGGTCGCCCGGATCTCCCCGGTCACCGCGAAGGAGATCGGCGCCGGCGAGACCGGCCTCGAGGAGCCCGGTGCCACCGCGGCGCTGCGGCTGACCGGGCCGGCCGGCTCGCTCACCCTGCCGCTGGAGATCGGCGAGGACATCCCCGACCGCACGGTCTGGATCCCGCTGAACTCCACCCCGGGCGGGGCGTACCGCGCACTCGGCACCACGGTCGGCCACCTGGTCACCATCGCCGCCGACACCATCGCCGCCGAAACGATCGCTGCCGAAACGATCGCCGCCGACCCGGGCCGGGCCGCCGGAACCACCGCCGGAACCACCGGCACCACCACCACCGTCGACGCCGCGGCGAAGACGGCCGCCACGAGCACCGAGGGGGAGCAGTGAACCTCGCCGCGTACGAGACCCTGGGCTTCTTCGGCCGCGACCCCTGGTGGCTGGTCCTGCTCAAGGCGGTCTTCTGCTTCGCCTTCCTGGTCGGCACGGTGCTGATCGCGATCGTCTGGGAGCGCAAGGTGGTGGCCTGGATGCAGCTGCGCATCGGGCCCAACCGGCACGGCCCGTGGGGCCTGCTGCAGTCGCTCGCCGACGGGGTGAAGCTGGCGCTCAAGGAAGACCTGGTGGTCAAGGGCGCCGACAAGGCGGTCTACATCCTGGCCCCGATCGTCTGCGCCATCCCCGCGTTCATGGCCTTCGCGGTGATCCCGTTCGGCCCGGCCGGTGACGAGGTGTCCGTCTTCGGCACCCGGACGCCGCTGCAACTCACCGACTTCCCGGTGGCGTTGCTGTACATCCTGGCCACCGCCTCGGTCGGCATCTACGGCATCGTGCTGGCCGGCTGGTCCTCCGGCTCGACCTACCCGCTGCTCGGCGGGCTGCGTTCGTCCGCGCAGATGATCAGCTACGAGATCGCGATGGGCCTGTCCTTCGCGGCGGTGTTCATCTACTCGGGCTCGATGTCCACCTCGGAGATCGTCTCCTCGCAGCAGCCCACCTGGTTCGCGGTGCTGCTGCCGGTGTCCTTCATCGTCTACATCATCGCGATGGTCGGCGAGACCAACCGGGCGCCGTTCGACCTTCCGGAGGCCGAGGGCGAGCTGGTCGGCGGCTTCAACACCGAGTACTCCTCGCTGAAGTTCGCGATGTTCATGCTGGCCGAGTACGTCAACATGGTCACCGTCTCGGCCGTCGCCTCCACGCTCTTCCTGGGCGGCTGGCGGGCCCCCTGGCCGGTCTCCACCTTCTGGGAGGGGGCCAACCACGGCTGGTGGCCGATGCTCTGGATCATCCTGAAGATCCAGCTCCTGCTGTTCTTCTTCATCTGGCTGCGCGGCACCCTGCCCCGGCTGCGCTACGACCAGTTCATGAAGCTCGGCTGGAAGGTCCTGATCCCGGTCTCGCTGGTCTGGCTGGTGATGGTGGCCAGTGTCCGCGCCCTGCGCAACGAGGGCTACGACTTCGGCGAGGTGGTGCTGTACGTCGGTGCGCCGGTCGCCGCGATCCTGCTGCTCGCCCTGCTGCGGGACTTCCTGCGGCGCAAGCCCGAGCCGGAGGAGGAGGCCGCGCCCAGCGGGGAGTTCGACCCGATGGCGGGCGGCTACCCGGTGCCGCCGCTGCCCGGACAGCAGCTCCCGCCCGTCCCGCGCCGGCGAAGCCGCGCCCCGAAGCAACTCCAGGACGCCCTCAACGGGGCCGACCATTCCGAAGGGAGCTGAACCGAGATGTCGTCCGACGAGCCGACTGCGCCTGATTCAACTGCAAGCCCATCGATTCTCGGCCCGGCCGCCGGCTTCGGCGTGACCTTCAAGGCCATGTTCAAGAAGCGGCTCACCGAGCAGTACCCGGAGCAGAAGAAGCCCACCGCCCCGCGCTTCCACGGTCGCCACCAGCTGAACCGGCACCCGGACGGCCTGGAGAAGTGCGTCGGCTGCGAGCTGTGCGCCTGGGCGTGCCCGGCCGACGCGATCTACGTGGAGGGTGCCGACAACCGGGACGAGGAGCGCTTCTCGCCCGGCGAGCGGTACGGCGCGGTCTACCAGATCAACTACGCCCGCTGCATCCTGTGCGGGCTCTGCATCGAGGCCTGCCCGACCCGCGCGCTGACCATGACCAACGAGTACGAGCTGGCGGACTCCTCGCGCCGGGACCTGATCTTCACCAAGGAGCAGCTGCTGGTCGGCCTCTCCGAGGGCATGGTCGACTCCCCGCACGCGTACTACCCGGGCGCCGACGAGGGCGCCTACTACCGTGGCGAGATCACCGCGGCCGCGCCGGGCACCGTGCAGCAGGAGCGTTCCGACCGGGAGCCGGAGGTGCAGCAGTGACCGCCATGACCCTCGCGGCCACCGGAACCACCTCGACCGGGGAGGCCGTCCAGTTCTGGGTGCTCGCGGTGATCGCCGTCGGCGGCGCGCTGGGCATGCTGCTGATGCGCAAGGCCGTGCACAGCGCGCTCTGCCTGGCCGCCACGATGCTCGCCCTGGCGGTCTGTTACATGGCCGAGGGCGCGGTGTTCCTGGGCGTGGTGCAGATCGTCGTCTACACCGGCGCGATCATGATGCTGTTCCTGTTCGTGGTGATGCTGGTCGGCGTCACCAGCGCGGACTCGCTGAAGGAGCAGCTGAAGGGGCAGCGGTTCGCCGCCCTGCTGTGCGGGCTCGGGTTCGGCGTCCTGCTGATCGCGGGCATCGCCAACGCCAGGCTGGACACCTTCTCGGGTCTGGCCGAGGCCAACGCCGAGGGCAACGTCCAGGGCCTGGCCCGGCTGATCTTCACCAAGTACGTCTGGGCCTTCGAGGTCACCGGCGCGCTGCTGATCACCGCGGCGATCGGCGCCATGGTGCTGACCCACCGCGAGCACGTGAAGGCCCCGAAGACCCAGCGCGAGCTGGCCGCCCAGCGGGTCATGGACAACATCCAGCTGCCGCCGCTGCCCGCCCCCGGCGTGTACGCCCGGCACAACGCGGTGGACATCCCCGGCCTGCTGCCGGACGGCACCATCGCCGAGGACTCGGTGATGGAGACCCTGCGCGAGCGCGGCCAGATCCGCGACGTCAGCCAGGAGATGCTCCAGCGGATGGCCGAGCTGGAGGCCACCACCGCCGACTGGCTGGGCCGGCCGCGGTCCGAGCGGCCGCCGGTCACCGGGCCGCGCAAGTCGCTGGAGCCGGTGCCGAACGGCACGTCCGGGCCTGCCAACCATGAGGAGGGGGCGGAGTGAATCCGGTCAACTACCTTTATCTCTCCGCCCTGTTGTTCACCATCGGCGCCTCCGGCGTGCTGATCCGGCGCAATGCGATCGTGCTGTTCATGTGCGTCGAGCTGATGCTCAACGCCTCGAACCTGGCCCTGGTCACCTTCTCCCGGCTGCACGGCAACCTGGACGGCCAGATCATCGCGTTCTTCACCATGGTGGTCGCGGCGGCCGAGGTCGTCGTCGGCCTCGCCATCATCGTGTCCATCTTCCGGACCAGGCACTCGGCTTCGGTCGATGACAGCAACCTGATGAAGCTGTAGGCGGAGGGCCTTCGGTGAACTCTCTCATTCCGCTGCTCGTGGCAGCCCCGCTGGCCGGCGCCGCCCTGCTGCTGCTCGGCGGCCGCGCCTTCGACCGGTTCGGCCACTGGCTGGCCACCGCGCTCGCCGCGCTGTCCTTCGGCTTCGGCCTGGCACTCTTCTTCGACATGCTGGGCCGTGACGCCGAC
This sequence comes from Kitasatospora sp. NPDC058170, assembly GCF_042883905.1. Taxonomy (NCBI): domain Bacteria; kingdom Bacillati; phylum Actinomycetota; class Actinomycetes; order Kitasatosporales; family Streptomycetaceae; genus Kitasatospora; species Kitasatospora sp. NPDC058170. The sequence goes on along the minus strand of NZ_JBHVUV010000004.1, from coordinate 101,472 downwards.
CAACGGGCCGTCACCGAGCACCTGTTCAGCTGGATCCCGGTGAACGGCTTCCAGGCCGACGTGGCGTTCCAGCTCGACCAGTTGTCCGTCACCTTCGTCCTGCTGATCTCCGGCGTCGGCACCCTGATCCACCTCTACTCGGTGGGCTACATGGCGCACGACGAGCGCCGGCGCCGCTTCTTCGCGTACCTGAACCTGTTCCTGGCGGCCATGCTGCTGCTGGTGCTGGCCGACAACTACCTCCTGCTGTACGTCGGCTGGGAGGGCGTGGGCCTCGCCTCGTACCTGCTGATCGGGTTCTGGCAGCACAAGCCGAGTGCCGCGACGGCCGCCAAGAAGGCGTTCATCGTCAACCGGGTCGGCGACATGGGCCTGTCCATCGCGATCATGCTGATGTTCGTGGAGTTCGGCTCCTTCGCCTTCGAGCCGATCCTCGGCTCGGAGGGGGCGGCCGGGGCCGCGGGCCAGGCGAGCGAGGGCAAGCTGACCGCGATCGCGCTGATGCTGCTGCTGGCGGCCTGCGGCAAGTCCGCCCAGGTGCCGCTGCAGTCCTGGCTCGGGGACGCCATGGAGGGCCCGACCCCGGTCTCGGCCCTGATCCACGCGGCCACCATGGTGACCGCCGGCGTCTACCTGATCACCCGCTCCGGTGCGATCTTCAACCTGGCGCCGGACGCACAGACCGCCGTGGTGGTGGTCGGTGCGGTGACGCTGCTGTTCGGTGCGATCGTCGGTTGCGCCAAGGACGACATCAAGAAGGCGCTGGCCGGCTCGACCATGTCGCAGATCGGCTACATGATCCTGGCGGCGGGGCTCGGCCCGATCGGCTACGCCTTCGCGATCATGCACCTGGTGACGCACGGCTTCTTCAAGGCCGGCCTGTTCCTCGGCGCCGGATCGGTCATGCACGGCATGAACGACGAGGTGAACATGCGTCACTTCGGCGGCCTGCGCAAGTACATGCCGATCACCTTCGTCACCTTCGGGCTCGGCTACCTCGCCATCATCGGCTTCCCGGGGCTGTCCGGCTTCTTCTCCAAGGACAAGATCATCGAGGCGGCCTTCGCCAAGGGCGGCACCGAGGGCTGGATCCTCGGCCTCTGCACCCTGGTCGGCGCCGCCGTCACCGCGTTCTACATGACCCGGGTGATGATCCTGACCTTCTTCGGCGAGAAGCGCTGGCAGCCGGACGCCGAGGGCCACGACCCGCACCCGCACGAGTCGCCGAAGAGCATGACCGTCCCGATGATCGTGCTGGCCTTCGGCTCGGTGTTCGCCGGCGGACTGTTCGTCCTGAACAGCTCCTTCGTCGACTGGCTGGAGCCGGTCACCGGTCATTCCGAGGGCCACTCGCCGCTCTCCCCGCTGGTGGTCACCCTGCTCGCCACGGCCTGCATGCTGGCCGGCGTCGCGCTCGCGTACGTGATGTACGGCCGCTCCGCCGTCCCCGTGGTGGCGCCGGTCGGCTCCCCGCTCACCCGGGCCGCCCGCCGGGACCTCCTCCAGGACGACTTCAACCACGCCGTCCTGGTCCGCCCCGGCTCGGCGCTCACCGCGGCGCTGGTCTACTTCGACAGCCGGGGCCTGGACGGCCTGGTCAACGGGCTGGCCGCCGCCATCGGAGGCATCTCCAGCCGGGTGCGCCGGATCCAGAACGGCTACGTCCGCTCGTACGCGCTCTCCATGTTCGGCGGCACGCTGGTGCTGGTCGCCACGACTCTCCTGATGAGGTCCGTCTGATGGACAGGAAAAACACAGACCGTCAGGGAGGTACCGCATGAGCGCCCTGCTGACCGCCACCTGCGCCGTCCCGGCGGCCGGCGCGGTGCTCACCGCCGCGCTGCCCGCCGGCTCCACCGAGGCCCGGCGGCGCACCACCAAGGTGGTCGCCCTGGGCGTCTCGGCCGTCACCCTGGCGCTGGCCGCCGTGGTGACCGCGCGCTTCGACCCGGACGGCGCGCGCTACCAGCTGACCGAGTCCTACAGCTGGATCCGCTCCTTCGGCATCACCTTCGCGCTCGGCGTGGACGGCATCGGTGCCGTCCTCGCACTGCTCACCGCGGTGCTGGTGCCGGTCGTCATGCTCGCCTCCTGGCACGACGCCGACCCGGGGCCCGCCGCGCCGGACGGGACGTTCGAGAACAGGCGCCGCACCCAGGGCTTCTTCGCCCTGATCCTGGCGGTGGAGGCGATGGTGATCGTCTCCTTCTACGCCACCGACGTCTTCCTCTTCTACGTCTTCTTCGAAGCCATGCTGATCCCGATGTACTTCCTGATCGGCGGCTTCGGGGACCGGGCCGGCGGCCCGGAGTCGTCCCGGCAGCGGTCCTACGCGGCGGTCAAGTTCCTGCTGTACAACCTGCTCGGCGGCCTGGTCATGCTGGCCGCCGTGATCGGCCTGTACGTGATCGCGCAGGACCAGGGCTTCGGCACCTTCGACCTGCCCACCCTGACCGGGGCGATCGCCGACGGCCGGCTGGTGCTCAGCGGCACCGCCGAGAAGGCGCTGTTCCTCGGCTTCTTCTTCGCCTTCGCCGTGAAGGCCCCGCTCTGGCCGCTGCACACCTGGCTGCCGAACGCGATGGGCGAGTCCACCGCCGGGACGGCCGTCCTGATCACCGCCGTGGTGGACAAGGTCGGCACCTTCGCGATGCTCCGGTTCTGCCTGGGCCTCTTCCCGGAGGCCTCCAAGACCTTCGGTCCGGCGATCATGGTGCTCGCGGTGATCGGCATCCTCTACGGCGCCCTGCTGGCCATCGGCCAGAAGGACATCAAGCGGCTGGTCGCCTACGCCTCGATCTCGCACTTCGGGTTCATCATCATGGGCATCTTTGCGCTGACCAGCCAGGGCCAGAGCGGAGCCACCCTGTACATGGTCAACCACGGCATCTCCACCGCCGCGTGGATGCTGGTGGCCGGCTTCCTGATCTCCCGCCGCGGCTCGCGCCTGATCGCCGACTACGGCGGCGTGCAGAAGGTGGCGCCGGTCCTCGCCGGGACGTTCCTGATCGGCGGCCTGGCCACCCTGTCACTGCCCGGACTGGCGCCCTTCGTCAGCGAGTTCCTGGTGCTGGTGGGCACGTTCACCCGCTACCCGGCGCTCGGCATCGTCGCCACCTTCGGCATCGTGCTGGCCGCGCTGTACGCCCTGGTGCTCTACCAGCGCACCATGACCGGCCCGGTGAAGGAAGGGGTCCGCGGCATGCCGGACCTCAAGGTGCGCGAGCTCGCCGTCGTCGCCCCGCTGGTGGCGCTGACCGTCCTGCTCGGCGTCTACCCGAAGCCGCTCACCGACATCGTCAACCCCTCGGTGGACGCGACGCTCTCGCAGATCCACGAGACCGACCCGGCACCGGCCCACCCGGTCGCCGCCACCTCAGGAGGTGACCACAAGTGAGCACCACCGGATGGCTCGCCGCCGCAGGGGGCAACACCTCCAGCATTCCGGCGCCGCACGTCGAGTACGGGCAGCTCTCCCCGATGCTGGTGGTGTTCGGCGCCGCCGTGGCCGGCATCCTGCTGGAGGCCTTCCTGCCCCGCCGGCACCGGCACTGGGCCCAGGTCACGCTCGCCCTGACCGGTCTGATCGGGGCGTTCGTCGCCGTGGTGGTGCTGGCCTCCGAGGGCTACGGCTCCACCAAGGTCGACCTGCTCGCCATGGGCTCGGTCGCGCTCGACGGCCCCGCGCTGTTCCTCCAGGGCGTCATCCTGCTGGCCTCCGTGGTCGCCGTGCTCACCTACGCGGAGCGCAAGCTGGAGCCCAAGGCCGGCGGTGAGCCGGCCGACGCCTTCGCCGCACAGGCCTCCGCCACCCCCGGCGGCGAGCAGGAGCGCGCCGCGGTCCGGGCCGGCTTCGCGACCAGCGAGGTCTTCCCGCTCACCATGTTCGCGGTCGGCGGCATGCTCCTCTTCCCCGCGGCCAACGACCTGCTGACGATGTTCGTCGCGCTGGAGGTCTTCTCCCTCCCGCTCTACCTGCTCTGCGCGCTGGCGCGCCGCCGCCGGCTGCTCTCCCAGGAGGCGGCGGTCAAGTACTTCCTGCTCGGCGCCTTCGCCTCGGCGTTCTTCCTGTTCGGCACCGCCCTGCTGTACGGCTACGCGGGCAGCGTCCGGCTCGGTGAGATCTCGGACGTCATCTCCGGCAAGGCGCTGGCCACGCCGGCGCTGCTGAACACCACCCAGAACGACGCGCTGCTGCTGGTCGGACTGGCGCTGCTGTCCGTCGGCCTGCTCTTCAAGGTCGGCGCGGTGCCGTTCCACTCCTGGACCCCGGACGTCTACCAGGGCGCCCCCACTCCGGTGACCGGCTTCATGGCGGCGGCCACCAAGGTGGCGGCCTTCGGCGCGTTCCTGCGGTTGTTCTACGTGGCCTTCCCCGGCCTGCGCCTGGACTGGCGGCCGGTGATGTGGGGGGTGGCGATCCTCACCATGGTGGTCGGCGCCGTCCTCGCCGTCACCCAGCAGGACGTGAAGCGGCTGCTCGCCTACTCCTCCATCGCGCACGCCGGGTTCATCCTGACCGGGGTGATCGCCACCAGCAAGCAGGGCCTGAGCTCGGTGCTGTTCTACCTGCTGGCGTACTCGTTCGTGACGCTCGGCGCCTTCGCCGTGGTCACCCTGGTGCGGGACTCCAAGGGCGAGGCCACCCACCTCTCCAGCTGGGCCGGCCTCGGCCGGCGCTCCCCGCTGGTCGCGGCGGTCTTCGCGCTGTTCCTGCTGGCCTTCGCGGGCATCCCGCTCACCTCCGGCTTCACCGGGAAGTTCGCGGTCTTCCAGGCCGCGGCGGCCGGTGGCGCCACCCCGCTGGTGATCGTGGGTGTGCTCAGCTCCGCGGTGGCCGCCTTCTTCTACATCCGGGTCATCGTGCTGATGTTCTTCTCCGACCCGCAGCCGGGCGGCCCGACCGTCGCGATCCCCAGCGCCTTCACGGCGACGGCGATCGGCATCGGGGTCCTGGTCACGCTCGGACTCGGACTGCTGCCGCAGTACTTCCTCGACCTGGCGTCGAAGGCCTCGCTCTTCGTCCGCTGAGCCCCCGGGACCTCGCGAACCTCCGGGACCGCGCGAGCCCCGAGTGCCCGTCACCGCCGTACCGTCCGGGCCGCGCCCTTATCCGCGCGGCCCGGACGAGCCGTCTCCAGGACCAGCCCTGACCAGCCGATCCGGCCCGATCATGACAGGATCCGCACGCCCGTGCAGTGATCCACTCGTGACCGGATACCCTGCCTGTATGGCCAGCGGCGGCACTCAGGGACCAGGCCGCTAGATCGACCAGGGACAGAGGAGTGGTCTTCGTGACCGTCGTGGGACCCTTTGGGCTCAGCGTGCAGGACCGCGATCTGACCCGCGATGTCCAGGCCGGGATGGACGCGGTCGAGGCCGCCCTGAACGAAGCCGTGAAGAGCGACGTCCCGTTCATCACCGTCACCGCCAGCCACCTGATCGAGGCCGGCGGCAAGCGCTTCCGTCCGCTGCTGGTGATGCTCGCCGCTCAGTTCGGCGACCCCTACGCGCCCGGCGTGGTGCCCGCAGCCGTCGTCGTCGAGCTGACCCACCTCGCCACGCTCTACCACGACGACGTCATGGACGAGGCCCCCGTGCGCCGCGGCGCCCCGAGCGCCAACTCGCGCTGGGACAACTCGGTCGCCATCCTCACCGGCGACTTCCTCTTCTCCCGCGCCTCCCAGGTGCTCGCCGACCTCGGCCCGGAGGCCGTCCGGCTCCAGGCCGACGCGTTCGAACGGCTGGTCACCGGCCAGATCCTGGAGACCGCGGGCCCCGGCCCGGACGACGACGTACTGCGCCACTACCTCGACGTGCTGTCCGGCAAGACCGGCTCGCTGATCGCCGTCTCCTGCCGGATCGGTGCACTGATGGCCGGCGCCGAGCCCTGGGTGACCGACATCCTCGCCGCGTACGGCGAGCGGATCGGCATGGCCTTCCAGCTGGCCGACGACGTCCTCGACATCGCCAGCGACGGCCACGAGTCCGGCAAGACCCCCGGCACCGACCTGCGCGAGGGCGTCCCGACCCTGCCGGTCCTGCTGCTCCGGCAGATGCCGGCGGACGAGTCCGACCCGGCCGACCACCGCCTGCGCGAGCTGCTCACCCTCGACCTCACCGACGACGGGCTGCACGCCGAGGCGCTGCGCCTGCTGCGCCGCCACCCGGCGCTGGAGCACGCCCGCCGGGAGACCCTCCGGCACGCCGAGGAGGCCCGCGCGCTGCTCGACCCGCTGCCGGAGGGCCCGGCCAAGGCCGCGCTGCAGGGGCTGTGCGACGCGGTGGCGATCCGCACCATGTGATCGCCGGTGACGGCCCGGTGATCTTCCGTGACGGGCGCTCCGGCGGCCGTGCCCCGGTGTCCGGCTTTGCCGCCCGACCGGTGCGTGAGTAGGGAAGACTGACTCCCGTCAGCTCTGCCCACCGGAAGGTCACCATGCTTCGCGTCGTCATCGCCGAGGACTCCGTACTGCTGCGGGAGGGCCTGACCAGGCTGCTGACCGACCGGGGCCTGGAGGTCGTCGCAGGCGTCGGGGACGGCGAGGCGCTGCTGAAGGCCGTCCACGAGCTCTCCGCCGCCGACGCGCTCCCCGACGTGGTGGTGGCGGACGTCCGGATGCCCCCGACCCACACCGACGAGGGCGTGCGCGCCTGCGTCACGCTCCGCGGCCTCTACCCGGAGCTGGGCGTGCTGGTGCTCTCGCAGTACGTCGAGGAGCGGTACGCCTCCGAGCTGCTGGCCGGTTCCACCCGCGGTGTCGGCTACCTGCTGAAGGACCGGGTCGCCGAGGTGCGCGAGTTCGTCGACGCGGTGGTCCGGGTCGCCCAGGGCGGGACGGCGCTGGACCCGGAGGTGGTCCAGCAGCTGCTCAGCCGCAGCCGCAAGAGCGACGTCCTGGCCGGGCTGACCCCGCGCGAGCGCGAGGTGCTGGGCCTGATGGCCGAGGGCCGCACCAACACGGCGGTGGCCAAGCAGCTGGTCGTCTCGGACGGCGCGGTGGAGAAGCACGTCAGCAACATCTTCCTCAAGCTCGGCCTGGCCCAGAGCCCCGAGGACCACCGCCGGGTGCTGGCGGTGCTCACCTATTTGAATTCCTAGCCGGTGCGGTCGCCGCGCGCCGATCGGCCACTGATCGACCACTGATCGGCCATTGATCGGATGCCGGCCGGCCGCCGCGGACGGCTCGGCCGTTCGCGGTCGGCCGACCATTCGTGCCCGGTCGGCCGTTCCCGATCGACCGGTCACAGCGAGCACCCCCGGGCGGTATCGGCCCGGGGGTTTTTCGCCTTCTACCGACATACGGAGGTGATTTCCCGCCGCATGGGGTAGTTCCGTCCCAGGCAATCCGTACCCGCATAGGATGCGAGAGGTGCACCAGGCGGACGGGGCACACGGCTCACGCCCGCGGCTGGTTCCCACGAGGAGGTCCGCGGCAGTGACCAGTCAGGTCGATCAGTCAGAGGCAGTGGACGGCTCGGACGGCGACGAAGGCCGCTCCGGGCCCGGTGAGGGCCGCTCCGGTCCCACCGTGCCGCCCACTTCGCAGCCCAGGCGCGCCAAGCCGATCCGCAGACTGGACCGGGTGATCATCCGCTTCGCCGGTGACTCCGGGGACGGCATGCAGCTCACCGGTGACCGCTTCACCTCGGAGACGGCGTCCTTCGGCAACGACCTCTCCACCCTGCCCAACTTCCCGGCCGAGATCCGTGCCCCCGCCGGAACCCTGCCGGGTGTCTCGTCCTTCCAACTGCACTTCGCCGACCACGACATCCTGACCCCGGGGGACGCGCCCAACGTCCTGGTGGCGATGAACCCGGCCGCCCTCAAGGCCAACCTGCCCGACCTGCCGCGCGGCGCGGAGATCATCGTCAACACCGACGAGTTCACCAAGCGCGCGCTGGCCAAGGTCGGCTACCCGGCCGACCCGCTCACCGACGGCTCGCTGGAGGCGTACCACCTGCACAAGGTGCCGCTGACCACGCTGACCCTGGAGGCGCTCAAGGAGAGCGGCCTGGCCCGCAAGGACGCCGAGCGGGCCAAGAACATGTTCGCGCTGGGCCTGCTCTCCTGGATGTACCACCGGCCCACCCACGGCACCGAGTCCTTCCTGCGCACCAAGTTCGCCCGCAAGCCGCAGATCGCGGAGGCGAACATCAGTGCCTTCCGGGCGGGTTGGAACTTCGGCGAGACCACCGAGACCTTCGCGGTCTCCTACGAGGTACCGCCGGCCAAGCTCCCCCCGGGCCGCTACCGCAACATCTCCGGCAACCTCGCCCTGTCCTACGGCCTGATCGCCGCCTCCGACCGCTCCGGGCTACCGCTCTACCTCGGCTCCTACCCGATCACCCCGGCCTCGGACATCCTGCACGAGCTGAGCAGGCACAAGAACTTCGGCGTGCGCACCTTCCAGGCCGAGGACGAGATCGCCGGTATCGGCGCGGCGCTCGGCGCGGCCTTCGGCGGGGCGCTCGGCGTGACGACGACCTCGGGCCCGGGTGTGGCGCTGAAGAGCGAGACCATCGGCCTGGCAGTCTCGCTCGAACTGCCGCTGCTGGTGGTGGACATCCAGCGCGGCGGCCCGTCCACCGGCCTGCCGACCAAGACCGAGCAGGCGGACCTGCTGCAGGCGATGTTCGGCCGCAACGGCGAGGCGCCGGTGCCGATCGTGGCCCCCGCGACCCCGGCCGAGTGCTTCGACGCGGCGCTGGAGGCGGCCCGGATCGCGGTCACCTACCGCACCCCGGTCTTCCTGCTCTCGGACGGCTACCTGGCCAACGGCTCCGAGCCGTGGCGCATCCCCGAGGTCGACGAACTCCCGGAGATCGAGCCGGACTTCGCCACCGGGCCGAACCGCGAGGACGGCTCCTTCTGGCCGTACCAGCGCGACCCGCAGACCCTGGCCCGTCCGTGGGCGGTGCCCGGAACGCCCGGCCTGGAGCACCGGATCGGCGGCATCGAGAAGCAGGACGGCACGGGCAACATCAGCTACGACCCGGCCAACCACGACTTCATGGTCCGCACCCGGCAGGCCAAGGTGGACGGCATCGCGGTGCCCGCGCTGGAGGTCGACGACCCCAGCGGCGAGGCCCGGGTGCTGGTGCTCGGCTGGGGGTCGACGTACGGCCCGATCACCGCGGCGGTCCGCCGGGTCCGGGCGGACGGCGGCCGGGTGGCCCAGACGCACCTGCGCAACCTCAACCCGTTCCCGGCCAACCTGGGCGCGGTGCTGGGGAGTTACGACAAGGTGATCGTCCCCGAGATGAACCTCGGGCAGCTGGCCCTGCTGCTGCGCGCCAAGTACCTGGTGGACGCGCAGTCCTACAACCAGGTGCGCGGACTCCCCTTCAAGGCGGCGCAGTTGGCGGACGTGCTGTGGGCGGCTATCGGCAACCTGGAAGGCGACGAGAGCGATGACTGACGACCGGTTCCCCTCGCTGAAGCTGGTGCCGAAGGCCGAGGCGCCGCAGAGCGGCAAGGACTTCAAGACCGACCAGGAGGTCCGCTGGTGCCCCGGCTGCGGGGACTACGCGATCCTGGCCGCGGTGCAGGCGTTCATGCCGGAGCTGGGGATCAGACGGGAGAACACCGTCTTCGTCTCCGGTATCGGGTGTTCCTCGCGTTTCCCGTACTACATGAACACCTACGGGGTGCACTCGATCCACGGTCGTGCGCCGGCGATCGCCACCGGACTGGCGTCGGCGCGGCAGGATCTCAGCGTCTGGGTGGTGACGGGTGACGGCGATGCGCTGTCGATCGGCGGGAATCATCTGATTCATGCGCTGCGGCGCAATGTGAATCTGAAGATCCTTTTGTTCAACAATCGCATCTACGGACTTACCAAGGGGCAGTATTCCCCCACCAGTGAAGTCGGAAAGATCACCAAGTCCACGCCGATGGGTTCGCTGGACGCCCCGTTCAACCCGCTCTCGCTGGCGATCGGGGCGGAGGCCTCGTTCGTCGCCCGGTCGATCGACTCGGACCGCCAGCACCTGCAGGCGGTGCTGCGGGCGGCCGCCGAGCACGAGGGCACGGCCCTGGTGGAGATCTACCAGAACTGCAACATCTTCAACGACGGCGCGTTCGAGGTGCTCAAGGAGCCGGGGACGCGCGACGAGGCGCTGATCCGGCTCGAACACGGGCAGCCGATCCGCTTCGGCGCCGATCGCTCGCAGGGCGTCTTCCGCGGCGCCGACGGCGAGTTGTCGGTCGCCGCGGTCACGGCGGAGAACGAGGGCGCCGTCCTGGTCCACGACGCCCACGCCCACAGTCCGGCGACGGCCTTCGCGCTCTCCCGGATCGCCGACGCGGACACGCTCCACCACACCCCGATCGGCGTGCTGCGCAGCGTGCGGCGCCCGGTGTACGACGAGCTGATGGCGGACCAGCTGGCCACCGCCGCCACCCGGCACGGTCCGGGGGACCTCGCGACGCTGCTCACCGGCGGCGACACCTGGACGGTCGACTGACCGTCGACGGCGTCCCGCCACGGCGCCCCCGGTCGGATGGTTCGCCGACCGGGGGCGCTGTCGTGTCCCTACTGCTGGACCCACTCGACCAGCTGGATCACCACCCCGTTCGGGTCGGTGACCTGGAGCAGCCGCTCACCCCAGGGCTCCTCGCGCAGCGGCATGGTGATCTCGGCCCCTTCGGAGTGCAGTCGGGCCTCCTCGCCGGCCAGGTCCTGGACGGTGAAGGCCAGGATCAGCCCGGCGGCGTGCTGGTCCCGGAATCCCTCGGGCAGGACTTCGAGGCCGCGTCGCAGGTAGATGACGTTCATCCCGGCATCCTCGCGACCGAGTGAGACGAATCCGTCGGCGGCCATCTGCTCGGTGAACCCGAAGTGCTTCCGGAGGAACGCGGAGGACGCGTCGACGTCCTCGACGGTGAGCGAAACGGCGGACGCGGTGATCTGCATGAAAGAGGTGCCTCTCGTCGGCGGTTATCCCGTACGCAGTACACTATACATAGTACGGAGAATCGCGCAAGAGTTGTCCCCCGCTCTGTCCCGGCCCTGTCTCAGCTCTGTGGACCGGTCGCCGACCGGTCCACAGAGCTGAGACAGGGCGGTGCCGGTGCCTAGTCGAAGGCGCGGCCGATCCGGCCGCCGATGGCGCCGCCGCCCAGGGCGCCCGCGAGGCCGAACCCCAGGCCGCACAGCGCCAGGGCGATGCCGCCGGTCGCGATCCCCAGGCCGACGCAGAGCCCCGCGCCGAAGGCGCCCAGGGCCGTGGCCCCCACGAAGCTCCCCGCGGCGCGGCCCTGGGTCTCCCGGCGGTTCGGCCCCTCCGCCGTCACCACCTCGTGCACCGCCAGCCCGGCGCCGACCACCACCAGGGCGCGCCCCACGAAGCGCAGGGCCGTTCCGGCCGCACCGGCCAGCGGCGCGCCCTTGGCCTGGTTGGCGGTGATCGACAGGATCTCGGGGCCGCGGGCGCCGGAGCCCGCGGCCAGGTCCAGCGCGACCACCACCTCCTGCTCGGCCGCGAGCCCGATCCGACCGGTCCGCTTGAGGATCTCGTTGACCCGGATGACGTCGTTCGGGTCGATCCGCACCCGCACGACGTAGAGGCGCTGGGTCGCCACGGGGGGCAGCGCCTTCACGGCGGCCGCGGGCTCCAGTTCGGTGAGCGACAGCAGCGGACTGGACGGGGTGGCCCCGTGCACCGTCGCATGGATCTGGGTCACCGTCCGCAGGAGGGCGGCCTCCTCCTGGGTGAGCGCGCTGACGCCGCCGGCCCGCAGCTTCGCGGACAGCCGCGACAGCTGGCCGTAGTCGACTCCCCGCAGCTTGAACTGTTCGAAGGCCTCGGCCCCCTCCGCGAAGTCGCCGGCCTGGCCGAGCCTCGGCCGCAACTCCCCGCGCCCCGGCCCGACGAACCTGGTGAAGACGTTCGAGGTGCCGGGGGCGACGTTCCCGGGCAGGGGGTCCACGTACCGCTGGACCCCCTGGCCGGCTGCGGTCGACGCGCCCGAGAGGTAGGGCGCCACCCACGGCGGCAGGTCCTGGTCCGACCCCGGCCCGGACGGCTGTGCGTACGCCAGGGGCCGGACGACCTCGTAGGTCACCCCCACCGGGATGACCTGCTCCTCGACGGACTGCGCGGCAGGACGCGCCGCCCCTGTCGGCGCGGCGGTCGGAGCGGCTGCCGGAGCGGTTCGGGGCGCGGCGGGGGAGCCTCCGCGTGCCGTCGAGCGGTACTGGTCCAGGAGTTCGTCGCGCTCGGCGTTGAGTCGGCGCAGTTCCTCCGGGGCGAGGCTCTGGTCGGCCAGCTTCCGCTCGTTCTCCAGGATCCGGCGCCCCAGGTCCTCCGCCGTGGCGGGCTGGCGCCTGAGCGTCGGCCCGGCGGCGGTCGCGGACCGGGCGCGCCGGTGCTGTGCGACGTGGACGAGCTCGTGCGCCAGCAGCCTGCGGTCCGCGGCGGCGCCCGGGGACCAGTGCCGACTGCCCAGGACGATGTCCTCGCCCACCGTGAAGGCCTTGGCCCGGACGGCGTCCACCGCCGCGTCGGCCGTGGGGCCGGTGTGCAGCCGCACCCGGGAGAGGTCGATGCCCAGACGGGGTTCGAAGAACGCGTGGTCCGACGCGGTGAGCGGCCGCCCCGCCTGGCCGAGCACGGCCGTCGCCGCCGCCGGCGCGGGTGACGTGCCCGCCCCTCCCGCGCCGCTGGTCTCCGGGGAGCGCAGGAGGGCGTGGTCCTCCGACCCGCAGCCGCAGGCGCCCGGGCAGCGTCGAAGCACGGCCGGACCGCTCGGACCGGCCGCGCCGATGGCACTCGGGTGGCTCGTACCGCCCGCGCCGCCGCCGTGATGATCGGGCGTGCCGCCCGCGACCAGGCGCTCGGCCAACCGGTCCGCCTCGTGCTCCAGCGGGTCGTCGACCGATCCGACCAGGGCCTTCGCGCGGAGCGGCGTCCCGCTGAAGTCCCCCGGCGCGGGGCTCGGGCGCATCGTCGCACCCGGGGGCGCGCCGCAGCTGCCGCGCGCGGTGCCGAGGTGGGAGGGGTCCGGTCCGGGGAGGGCTTCCGGCGGCTCGACGGCCGACCTGCTGTCGGCCCGTCGCCGGAGGAGGTTCGTGTGGTCCATCGGCTTCTCCTGGCCTGGATGCCGGCGCTCGCGGATGCCGGTGCTTTCCGGCTGCGATCAGCCTTCCAGTGGTACCCGCCCGGGTGCCCGGTGAATCGACCGATGTCACGCGAAGTGACGGACGGTGGCCGCAGCGTGGCCGGAAGGGGTGATCATCCGCCCCCGGTCACCGCCGGATAGCCTCGTCCGCGCACGCGTCGGAACAGGGCAGAGGGGGGCCACGGCTTATGGAGCACGCGGAGAGCCACGACGATCGGCGACTGGCGGCGGAGGGCGAGGTGGCGATGGCCCGGCTGGCCATCGACTCCGAGGACCTCCCGCACGCCGCCGACCACCTGGCGGATGCCATGGCCGTCGACCCGCAGCTGCCCGAACTGCACGAGGCGCTGGCCGAGTTCTGCGCCAGGGCGGGTGGTCCGGCGGCGGCGCGGGAGCACTTCCCGCTCGGCGAGCAGGTCTACCTGGGCACCCTCGTCTGCCGGGCCCACATCGAGGCCGTCGCGGGCGACTGGGACACCGCGGTGGGGCTGCTGGCCTCGGCGATCCAGTTCGAGCCCGCCACGCCCTGGGCGCACGCCGCCTGGCTGGCCCGGGAGGACCTTCCGGGGCTGGTCTCCGCCGACGCGGTGGCCCAGGCCGCGGCCCGCGCCTCGGGCTCCCTCGCGGACCCGCTGGACGAGGAACTGCGCCCGGCCGTCGAGCCGTTCGAGGCCTTCGTCCGGGCCGTGGCGGACCGTCACCCCAGGCATCCGCTGCTGCTCGCCCTGGCCTCCGGGCTGACTAGGCGCCTCGGCGACACCGCCCGCGCCGTCGACCTCGCCGAGCGCGCCCACCGGCTCTCGCCCGACTACCTCCCCGCCGTCATGCTCGGCAACGCCCTGCGCGCCCACGGGGAGCCCGGCCGGGCCCTGGCGGTCTGGGAGGCCGAACTGGCCCGCGACCCCTCCAACAGCTATCTGGCCGTCGACATCGCCGAGTTGTACGGGTCGACCGGGCGGCCCGCCGAGGGCCTGCGCCGGCTGGAGCGCGTCCTCGCCGTCGAGCCCGAGCACCCCAAGGCCGCCCCGGCCCGGCACGGCCTGCGCCACGCCGTGGACGGGGGGACGGCCGAGCTGCTGGCACTGGCGGACCACCACCGGGCCCACCCCGAGCACGAGTACGCGGCCGAACTGCTCTCCCGGCTCAGCCGTCACCAGCCCTGGCTGGGCATCGTGCCCGGGGCGACCGAGGCGTCGGTCAACGTCCTCCACCAGTTTCTGGCGTCGTCGGACACCACCCGGGACAGCCACGTCGCCTTCACCGCCTCCGCGCTGGAACCGCCCAGCTCGCTGTCGGTCCTGCTGCTCGCGCTGCCCCGGGCCACCGTCGAGTACGGCGCGATCCTCGAACCGGACCCCCGGGTGCCCCTGCGCGAGGTCGGCATCCGGATCTGGGACTACGACGAGACCGTGCCGCGCCCGGCCGTCGCACCGCCGTCGGCGGCATCCGCCGAGCTGATCCGGGACACCGCCGAGATCGCCTGGCCCGGTCTGCCGGCGGCCTACGACCACGCGGTGCGGCTCGCCCAGGTGCCGCTGGACGACCTGCTCGGCGTTCTGGCCCACCCGCCCGCGCCGCGCGAGGACGAACTCGGGCGGGCACTGCTGGCCCACCAGCCCGAACTCTGGGTCCGCGCCGTCCAGGCCTTCGCCTGCCTCGGCATCGCCCACCACCGCACCGACCAGCCCTGGGCCGGCTCGGACCGCCGCCGGGTGCTGCTCGACCTGCTGCTCGGCTCCGAGGACTGGGTGGTCGAGGCGGCGGGCTTCGCGCTGGTCGCGATCGCCTGGACCCAGCCGGAGACCCGGGCCGATGTCGGTGCCCGGCTGCTGGAGCGGCTGGACTACACCGCCGGGGCGGTCCGGCACCGGGAGGTGACCATCCTGCGGTCGGTCTGCACGCTCGTGCGGGCCTGCCCCTGGCTGGACGAGGACGCCCTCGGACTGGCCGAATCCCTGCTCGAGTGGGACGAACGGGACCACGCCACCGAGCAGGCCGGACCGGCCGGACCGGCGCCCGAGGCCCCCGCCGCCCGCCCGGGTCTCCTCAAGCGGCTCTTCGGCGGGCGCTGACCGGACGCCCCGGTCCGCCCTAGCCCATCCCCGGCAGCGGATCCTGCTCGACGTGGTGGCGGGGGACGCGCTCGGCGGTGTCGCGGCAGCCGGGTCCGAGCCGCAGCAGGCGGGACTCGGGGTCGTGGAGGGGGCGGTGGCAGCGGCGGCAGGTGACGTGCGGGCGCAGCAGCTCCGGTTCGGGCGGGGTGCCGGGCAGGGGAGTGGGTCCGGGGCTGGTCATGGCCCGAACCTAGCGGGACGTCCGCCTGACGTCACGGCTCCCGGCCCCCTCGGCCGGGCGGCCGCCGTGAAAGGATTCGCCCATGGCCACCGACCGCAGTAGCGCAGGAGACCCCGCGCGTACCCTCGCCCTGCTCTGGGGGCTGACGGCGGCCGAGAAGCCGGGCCGGCGCGGGCCGCGCCAGGCGCGCTCCACGGAGGAGATCGCCGCGTCGGCGATCGTGTTGGCCGACGCCGAGGGCGTGGACGCCGTCACCATGCGCCGGGTGGCCCAGGAGCTCGGGCTCTCGCCGATGGCGCTCTACACCTACGTGCCGGGCAAGGCCGAGCTGCTCGACCTGATGCTGGACACCGTCTACGCCCGGATGCCCCGGACCGCGCCCGCGGACGACGGCTGGCGTGCCCGGGCCGCCGCCGTCGCCGACGACAACCGCGCCCTCTACCGCGCCCACCCCTGGGTGGCGAGTGTTTCCACCAGCCGCCCGCCGCTCGGTCCCGGGCTGATGGCGAAGTACGAGTACGAGCTGCGCGCCCTGGAGGGCGCCGGCCTGTCGGACGTCGACCTCGACGCGGCCCTGACCCACCTGCTCGGCTTCGTCCAGACCTGTGCCCGGATGGCCGCCGACGAGCGCGCCGCCGAGCAGGACAGCGCGATGGGCGACGAGCAGTGGTGGGCCGCCCACGCGGAGCTGCTCGCCCGCGTCTTCGACCCCGGGCGCTTCCCGACCGCCGCCCGCGTGGGCACCGCCGCCGGGGAGGCCCACGGCGGCGCCTACAGCCCCGACCACGCCTACGCGTTCGGGCTGGCCCGGGTGCTGGACGGGCTGGCGGCGCTGGTCGAGGAGAGCGAGTAGACCGGCCGGTACGCCGCGGGGACCGGACAGGTGGGCCGGTCAGCCGTTCCGGCCCCGCTCAGCGCGGCCGTGCGTCGTACTCCGCGCGGGCCGTCTGGACGGCGGGGACTCGGGACTCGGACCAGTGCGCGAGGGCGGCGACCAGCTGGGCGGCCTCCCGGCCGAGGGGGGTGAGGCTGTAGTCGACGCGGGGCGGGATCACCGCGTGGGCCTCGCGGAGGACGAAGCCGTCGCGTTCGAGGGTCTGCAGGGTCTGGGCGAGCATCTTCTCGCTCACGCCCGACACCCGGCGGCGCAGTTCGCTGAAGCGGTAGCCGCGCTCCTCCAGTGCGGCCAGGACCAGGACGCCCCAGCGCGTGGTGACGTGCTCCAGGACGCCGCGGGACGGGCACATCCGGTCGTAGACGTCGGGCGGGGGCAGCTCGCCGAGGGGGGCGGTGGCCTGGGTCATTACCTTCATACCAGTACCGTACTTTGAAGTGCGTACTTTCGAAAGGTTAGTGCAGTCCCTAGGGTTAGTTGCGAGGTCAACGAAGCAGCGAAGCCAACCGAGGGAGCAACATCATGTACGTCGTCACCGGTGCCACCGGACAGCTCGGCCGTCTGGTCGTCGAGGGCCTGCTGGCCGAGGTCCCCGCGAGCGAGGTGGCGGTGGCCGTGCGTTCCGCCGGGAAGGCCGCGGACCTCGCCGATCGCGGGGTGACCGTCCGGGTGGTCGACTACGACCGCCCCGAGACCCTGGCCGACGCCTTCGCGGCCGGCGACCGGGTGCTGCTGATCTCGGGCAGCGAGGTCGGCCGCCGCATCCCGCAGCACCGCGCCGTGGTGGACGCGGCGCGCGCCGCCGGCGTCGCGCTGCTCGCCTACACCAGCGCGCCGGGTGCGGCCACCTTCCGGCTGGCGGACGAGCACAAGGAGACCGAGACGGCCATCCGCGAGTCCGGCGTCCCCTTCGCCCTCCTGCGCAACGGCTGGTACACCGAGAACTACCTCGGCGACGCGGCCGGTACCGCGGCGCGCGGTGCCGTGATCGGCAGCGCGGGCCAGGGCCGGGTGGCCAGCGCCGCGCGTCGGGACTACGCGGACGCCGCCGTCGCGGTGCTGCTCGGCGAGGGGCACGAGAACCGGGTCTACGAGCTGAGCGGTGACGCCGCCTGGAGCCTGGCCGAGCTGGCCGCCGAGCTGGCGGAGGTCTCGGGCAAGCCGGTGGAGCACCGCGACGTGGCCCCGGCCGAGCACCGCGAGGTGCTGGTGGGCGCGGGTCTGCCGGAGGGCTTCGCCGAGATCCTGGTCGACGTGGACGCCGGGATCGCCCGCGGCGAGCTGGCCGGCACCCCCGGTGACCTGGCCCGGCTGATCGGCCGCCCGACCACGCCGCTGGCGGAGAGCGTCCGCGCGGCCCTGGGTGCCTGACCGGTCCGGGCCTGCCCCGGCGCGATTCCGGCACGGCCCGGCGCGCCTCATGTCATGACCAAAACGTGAATACGTAGATGACATCCTGCCCCCGCGCCCGCTACCGTCGGCTCGACACACGTGCGCGCGGAGGGCAGGCCGTCGATGGCAGAGACAACCCAGCAGGAAGCCGGCAGAGGCCTCTGGCTCGGCGCCGCCGCGTACGGGATGTGGGGCCTCTTCCCGCTCTTCTGGCCGCTGCTGGAGCCCGGCGCCGCGGACGACATCCTGGCCAACCGGATGGTCTGGTCCCTGGTCGCCGTGGTGCTGTTCCTCCTGGCCCAGCGGCACTGGGGCTGGATACGCCCGCTGCTGCGCCAGCCCCGCCGACTCGCCATGTCGGCTGCGGCGGCGGCCGTGATCTCGGTCAACTGGGGCGTCTACATCTGGGGCGTCAACACCGGGCACGTCGTGGAGACCAGCCTCGGCTACTTCATCAACCCGCTGGTGACCATCGCCTTCGGCGTGCTGGTGCTCAAGGAGCGGCTGCGGGTCGTGCAGTGGACGGCCGTCGGCATCGGCGCCCTCGCCGTGGCGGTGCTGACCATCGGGTACGGGCGGCTGCCCTGGATCGCGCTCACCCTGGCGTTCTCCTTCGCCACCTACGGGCTGCTGAAGAAGAAGGTCGGGCTCAGCGGGCTGGAGAGCCTGGCGGTGGAGAGCGCCTTCATGTTCCCGTTCGCGCTCGGGTACCTGGTCTACCTGGAGGTCGTGGGCCGCGGCACCTTCGGGCACACCGTGCCCGGCGAGTACGGCTGGGGGCACTCGGGGCTGCTGCTGCTCAGCGGGGTGATCACCGCGATCCCGCTGCTCTGCTTCGGCGCCGCCGCCGTCCGGGTACCGCTGACCATGCTCGGGCTGCTGCAGTACCTGGCACCGGTGTTCCAGTTCCTGATCGGCATCGTGGTCTTCCACGAGTCCATGCCGCCCGCCCGCTGGGCAGGCTTCGCCCTGGTGTGGGCGGCGCTGGCGGTGCTCACCTGGGACGCGCTGCGCCGGGTGCAGGCGGACCGCGTCGAGCGGGCGGCCCTCCGGAAGCAGGCTGCGGCGGTACAGGCCGCCCCCGGCGCCGCACCCGCCACCGCCCCGGCGGCGGCCGGCTGACGCAGACCCCGCGGGCCCCCGCCGACAGCACCTCGTCGACGGGGCCCGCTGCTCGGTTCGGCCCTACGCCGTGATGTCCCGGCTGGTGAACCGCGACCACGCGGCCGAGCCGAACACCGCGACGTAGGCGGCCTGGAGGCCGAGGTTCTTCAGCACGCCGTCCCAGTACATCGGCTCGCGCAGCAGGTCCCCGAAGCTCAGCCAGTGATGGGTGAAGAGGAACGGCTGGATCGCGTGCAGCTGCGGGAAGCTGTCCAGGATCTGCACGGTGATCACCAGACCGACGGTGGCCGCCATCGCCGCGATGCCGCTGCCGGTCAGCGTCGAGATGAACAGCCCGATCGCCACCAGCCCGGCCAGTGAGGCCGCCACCACCGCGGCGACCAGCACCGCCCGCAGCAGCGCGGAGCCGAGGCCGATGGTGTCACCGGAGATCAGCGTGACCTCGCCGAGCGGGAACAGCGCCGCGCCGGTGGCGAGCGCCGCCAGCGCGACCGTCGCCGTGGCCGCCAGGCAGAACACCAGGCCGGCGGTGAACTTGGCGGCCAGCAGCCTGGTCCGCCCGGCCGGCGCGACCAGCAGGTAGCGCAGCGTCCCGGAGGCCGCCTCGCCCGCGACGGAGTCCCCGGCGACCACGCCGACCGTCATGGGCAGGAAGACCGGCAGCGCCACCGCCAGCGCGGTGAAGACCAGGAACAGGCCGTTCTGCGTCACCTGCGCGATGAAGGCGGGACCCTCGCCGCCGCGCGGCCCGTCCGTCTCGATCTTGACGACGACGCCGATCAGGATCGGCAGCACCGCGAGGATCGCCAGCAGCACGATGGTGCGCACCCGGCGGAAGGTCAGCACCAGCTCGCTGCGGAACAGCGCCAGGAACCCGGCCGCCGTCTGCGGCCGCCGCCCGACCACCGGCCCGGCGGCGACCCCGGCCCCGGCGGGCGCGGCCCCCGAACCCCCGGCCCCGGCAACCTCAGCCCGCGACATCGAAGCCCTCCCCGGTCAGCGCCACGAAGGCGTCCTCCAACGTCCCGCGCTCGACCCCGAAGCCGCGCACCCGCACCCCGGCCTCGACCAGCGCCGCGCACAGCTTGGGCAGCAGGTCGTCGGCCGCCGCCTCAGCGCCCGACGCGCCCTCGGCGGGCACGCCCGGCACGCCGTCCACCCGGCCCTCGCCGACGGTCACATCGGCCACCCCGTACGCCGTCAGCAGTTCGGCGGCCTGCGCCACGTCGGGCGTCCGGACCACCAGCCGGCCCTGCGCCCGGGCGGCCAGCTCGGCGACGGTGCCCTGGACGACCAGCCGCCCGCGCGACATCACCGCGGCGTGGGTGCAGACCTGCTCGATCTCGTCCAGCAGGTGCGAGGAGAGGAACACCGTCGTCCCCTCCGCCGCGACCTCCCGTACCAGCGCCCTGATCTCCCGCATGCCCTGCGGGTCGAGGCCGTTGGTCGGCTCGTCCAGCACCAGCAGCTCGCGCGGCTGGAGCAGCGCCGAGGCCAACCCGAGCCGCTGCTTCATCCCCAGCGAGTACGCCCGCGCCTTCTTGCCCGCGGCCGCGGTCAGTCCGACCCGGTCCAGCGCCTCGGTGACCCGCTGCCGTCGGGTGCGCGGGTCGGCCGTCGGATCGGCCGCGTCGAAGCGGGCCAGGTTGTCCCGGCCGGAGAGGAAGCCGTACAGGGCCGGGCCCTCGATCAGCGCACCGACCCGGGGCAGCACGGTGGCGACGGACTGCGGCATCGACTCGCCGAGCACCGTGGCCACGCCGGAGGTGGGCGCGATCAGCCCCATCAGCATCCGGATGGTGGTGGTCTTGCCGGAGCCGTTCGGGCCGAGGAAGCCGAAGACGCTGCCGCGGGGCACCGTCAGGTCCAGCCCGTCCACGGCGAGCTGGCCGCCCCGGAAGCGCTTGGTCAGACCCCTGGCGCTGATCACCGCGTCGGATCCGGAGAGGTCGACGGCAGAAGCACCGGAGGGAGCTCCGGCACGAACGCCGGAGGGAGCGACGGCGGGAACGGTCGCGGGAACGGCCACGGGGGCCGGGCGCACCTCGGCGCCCGGCCCCCCGGCCGGCTCCGTAACGTCCCCCGTTACGGGAGCCTGGGTCATTACTTCACCCCGGCCGCACTCTGCAGCACCGGGAGCGTCACCGCACCGGCGAACACCCGGCCGTCATCCGTGACCAGCACGTTCAGCACCTTGGTGCTGATCAGAGTGCCGCCCTTGACGGGCTTGCCGAGCGACTTCACCAGGCCCTGCACGCTCTGGCCGCCGCCGTTGCCCCGGCCCTTGTCGCCGTGCCGGCCCTGCTTGCCGGACTCCGCCGGGGCGGTGATGTCACCGCTCGGCAGCCGGGTGCTCAGCACCGTCGTCCAGCCCTCGCCGACGACGTTCAGGTCGCCCTTCTCCGCGGCGGCGCCGGGGGCCTGGTGGCCCTCGCCCCGACCGTCCGCCTTCTGCTCCGTCACCTTGGCGCCCTTGGGGGCCGAGAACTCGAAGGACTTGGCGGCCGGCTTGGCGAACGACACGTCCTTGAAGTGGACGTCCAGCACGGTCGAGCCGTCCGTCCCCTTGACCACCACCGCGAGCGGCACGCCGTTGTCGGCGGCCACCGCGATCCGCACCTCGCCGATGGTCGAGCCGGACTGGGTGGGCTTCACGCTGAGCTGGTAGGCCTTCTGCCCGGCCACGTTCGCCGTGCCGTCGACGGTGACGGCGGTGGTGCCCGCGCCCGCCGCGAGGAACTCCCGGGCCGCCTCGGCCGGCGTGGCCGGCACCCCGGTCAGCGGGGCCCGCTCCGGGTGGCCCGGCCGCGCGCCCTGCGGAGCCGTCAGGTGCACCGCCTCGTTGGTGGAGCTGTCCCAGGCCCAGACCTGGTCGCCGTTGTGCACCAGCTCGTACTCGGACAGGTTCTCGATCAGGCCGATCCGCTGCCGGTCCGGGCCGTCCACCGCCACCCGCAGGGTGTGGTCCCCGCCGAGCAGGCCGGCCAGCTTGGCCTCCGGCGCGGCCGAGGAGGACGAGCCGGTGCCGCCGGAGCCGATCCCGCCGCCCGCGGCGGAGAAGAGCTGGCCCGGGACGCCGAGGTCCGCGGAGACCGCGACCGTGCCGGAGAGCGTCTGCGCCTGCGAGCCGAGCGCCTTCGCCACCACCTGCTCCGCCGTCAGCGCGGGCAGGTTCGGCGGGGAGTCGTCCGCCAGCGCCGGCACCAGGCCGATCCCGGCGGCGATCGTGCCCGCCACCACCAGCGGCACCGCCACCCGCACCGCGGTGCGCCGCCCGGACCGGTAGGGCACGCCGCCCTGGTGCTCCTGAGTCGCCGTGTCGTCCGTCATACGTCCAACCCCTCCGTAACCGTGACCGAATACCCGTGACCGACTGCCTGTGCCTCTCCATTACACGGCCGCGAGCCGCCGGAGTCATCGCCCTGCAGGGCCAGATCGGGGTCGGTCTCCCGGCGCAGTCGACCCTGATACCTCCTCAGGGTTCCCTCCTCCGGACGTACGAGAACTGGCGTAGGGTCGCGCCATGGACGCATTGAACACCCCGACCGCGAACGCGATGCGGCGCGCCCTGCGCCGTGCCCGGGACGGTGTCGCGCTGGACGCGACCGAGGCGGCGGTCCTGCTCCAGGCCAGAGGGGACGACCTGGGGGATCTCTGTGCGAGCGCCGTCCGGGTGCGCGACGCGGGGTTGGCGGAGGCCGGTCGGCCGGGCGTCATCACCTACTCCAAGAGCGTGTTCATCCCGCTCACCCGGCTCTGCCGCGACAAGTGCCACTACTGCACCTTCGTCACCGTCCCCGGCAAGCTGCGCCGGGCCGGCCACGGGATGTTCATGTCGCCGGACGAGGTGCTGGAGGTGGCCCGCCGGGGCGCCGAGCTGGGCTGCAAGGAAGCCCTGATCACGCTCGGCGACAAGCCCGAGGACCGCTGGCCCGAGGCCCGCGAGTGGCTGGACGCGCACGGCTACGACGACACCATCGCCTACGTCCGGGCGATGTCCATCCGCATCCTGGAGGAGACCGGGCTGCTGCCGCACCTCAACCCCGGGGTGCTGAGCTGGACGGACTTCCAGCGGCTCAAGCCGGTCTCCGCCTCGATGGGCATGATGCTGGAGACCACCGCCACCCGGCTGTGGAGCGAGCCCGGCGGCCCGCACCACGGTTCGCCCGACAAGGAGCCGGCCGTCCGGCTGCGGGTGCTGGAGGACGCCGGGCGCAGCTCCGTGCCCTTCACCAGCGGGCTGCTGATCGGCATCGGCGAGACCTACCGGGAGCGCGCCGAGTCGCTGTTCGCCCTGCGCAAGGTCTCCCGGGCCTACCACGGGATCCAGGAGCTGATCCTGCAGAACTTCCGCGCCAAGCCGGACACGGCGATGCGCGGCATGCCGGACGCCGAGCTGGACGAGCTGGTCGCGACCGTGGCCGTGGCCCGGCACGTGATGGGCCCGACGGCCTGTCTGCAGGCCCCGCCGAACCTGGTCGACGGGGAGTACGAGCGGCTGATCGGCGCAGGCATCGACGACTGGGGCGGGGTCTCGCCGCTGACGCCCGACCACGTGAACCCGGAGCGCCCCTGGCCGCAGATCGAGCGGCTGGCCGAGCGGTCCGCGGCGGCCGGCTTCGAGCTGCGCGAGCGCCTCGCGGTCTATCCGGAGTACGTCCGGCACGGCGAGCCCTGGCTGGACCCGCGGGTGCTGCCGCACGTCCGGGCGCTCAGCGACCCGCGGACCGGCCTGGCCCGCCCCGACGCCGTGGTCACCGGCCACCCGTGGCAGGAGCCCGAGGACCTGCCCGCCTCGTACGGGCGGACCGACCTGCACGCCACCATCGACACCGAGGGCCGCACCGGGGACCGCCGGGCCGACTTCGAGGACGTCTACGGGGACTGGGAGGTGCTGCGCGAGCAGGTCCTCGCCAAGGGCGCCCCCGAGCGGTTGGCGGGTGATCTGCGCGGGGCCCTCGCGGTGGCCGCCGAGGACCCGACCAGGCTGACGGACGACCAGGCGCTCGCGCTCTTCCACGCGGACGGCCCGGCCCTGGACGCGCTCTGCCGGATCGCCGACGACGTCCGGCGCGACGCGGTCGGCGAGGACGTCACCTACTGCGTCACCCGGAACATCAACTTCACCAACGTCTGCTACACCGGCTGCCGGTTCTGCGCCTTCGCCCAGCGCCGCACCGACGCGGACGCCTACACCCTCTCGCTGGAGCAGGTCGCCGACCGGGCCGCGCAGGCCTGGGAGGTCGGCGCCACCGAGGTCTGCATGCAGGGCGGCATCCACCCGGACCTGCCCGGCAGCGCCTACTTCGACATCGCCCGCGCGGTGAAGGAGCGGGTGCCCGGCATCCACGTGCACGCCTTCTCGCCGATGGAGGTGGTCAACGGCGCGACCCGCACCGGGCTCTCCGTCCGCGACTGGCTCCAGCAGGCCAAGGAGGCGGGCCTGGACACCATCCCGGGCACGGCGGCCGAGATCCTGGACGACGAGGTCCGCTGGGTGCTGACCAAGGGCAAGCTGCCCGCCGCGACCTGGGTGGAGGTCGTCACCACCGCGCACGAGCTGGGCATCCGCTCCTCCTCCACGATGATGTACGGGCACGTGGACACCCCGGGGCACTGGCTGGGGCACCTGCGGCTGCTCGCGGAGATCCAGCAGCGCACCGGCGGGTTCACCGAGTTCGTGACGCTGCCGTTCATCCACACCAACGCGCCGGTCTACCTGGCGGGGATCGCCCGGCCCGGACCGACCGCCCGGGACAACCGGGCCGTGGTCGCGATGGCGCGGCTCCTGCTGCACCCGCACATCCCCAACATCCAGACCAGCTGGGTGAAGCTGGGCGCCGAGGGCGCGGCCGAGATGCTCCGCTCCGGCGCCAACGACCTGGGCGGCACGCTGATGGAGGAGACCATCTCGCGGATGGCCGGTTCGGCGTACGGGAGCTACAAGTCGGTGCGCGACCTCCAGGCGATCGCCGAGGCGGCCGGCCGCCCGCACCGCCAGCGCACCACCACCTACGGCGAGGTGTCCGCCGAGCGCCGGGCCGCCGCGCTCGCCTCGGACGGGCACCTGCCGGAGCTGCTGCCGTTGGTGGACTGACCCGGCCGCCGGGAACCGCCCGGCGGCGGCGTCGCAACCGTCGGGAGCCGTCGGGAGCCGTCGGAAACGTCCGAACCGCGAGCACCGGTCCCCGCGCCACCGTCGGGGACCGGCCCGCCCTCCGGTGCGGGCCTCAGCCGACCAGCAGCTGGCTGCGCAGGTCGCGCAGGTCGCGCCTGTCCAGGCCGAGGCCGGACTTCAGGTAGGCGTCGAAGGAGCCGAAGGCCCGCTGGACCTCGTCGAAGCCGGCGTTCAGGTACTCGGGGCGGACGTCCAGCAGCGGCTTGTAGACGGCCTGGTAGGCCGGGGGCAGCTTGGCCAGCGTGGCGGCGATCTCGGCGGCCCGGTAGGTGTTGCTGGCCAGGTAGTCGGCCTCGACGCTCTCGCGCGGCACGCCCAGGGCGGTGAGCAGCGCGGCGGAGGCCCAGCCGGTGCGGTCCTTGCCGGCGGTGCAGTGGAACAGGATGTTCTCGTCGTCGCGCTCCACCACGGAGTCGAGCAGCGCGTGGTAGGCGGTCCGGGCGCTGTCGGCGGAGACCATGGTGCGCTCGGCGTCGACCATGGCCTGGACGGCGGCCTGCGGGGTGGTGACGTTGAAGGCACCGGTGTCGGGGACGCCGAGCACGTTGGCGTCGACGGCGGTGGCGCCGGCCGGGATGCGGTCCGGGGCGGTCTTCTGCTCGCCGGGGGTGCGCAGGTCGAAGACGGTCCGGATGCCGAGGCGGCGCAGCTTGGCGAGGTCCTCGTCGGTCAGCTTGCCGAGGTCGCCGGAGCGGTAGACCACGCCCATCCGCACCCAGTGGCCGTCGGTGGTGCGGTAGCCGCCGGCGTCGCGGAAGTTGGGGGCGGAGGCCAGGTGCAGCGAGCGGTCCGCGACGACGAGCGACTCGCCGCGGTCCGGGACGAGCTCGAAGTACCAGCGGTCGGCGGCGGCCAGGCCGGTGACGGTCACGGTGGCGCTGCCCGCGCCCCGGGCGACCGGCTTGCGGTGGCGGATGTCCTCCGGGTCGGTGCCGGCGTAGACGGTGACGCCCCGGGTGCCGGGCGCGGTCCAGCCGAGCGTGAACGTGCCGTCGGCCTGCTGGGTGACGGTGGCGGCGGTGAACGGGATGGCGTGCGCGGACTGCTTCGCCTCGGCGGCGGCCGTGGGGGCGGCCGGGGCGGCGAGGGCGAGCGCGGGGGTACCGAGGACGAGTGCGCCGGTGAGGGCCAGTGCGGTGGTCAGACGGGTGTGGGAGATGGTCATGGCCGGACGGTAGGGAGCCCCGGGTGGCGGTTCGTGTCCGCCGGGTGGCGCCGCAGCAACAAGATGTTGAAGTGCTGGTGTGCGAGGGAACACCTCGACTTGTTCGGGCATTCGAATACAGTGCGATGGCGCGCGACCGGCCGAGCGTCGCGCGGCCTGATCCCCGGACGAAAGGCGCCCCGTCGTGATGCCACTGTGGTCACGCGCCCAGCAGCAGGACTTCCGCAGCCGGGTGCGGGGCTGTCTGCTCGGCGGTGCGATCGGCGACGCACTCGGCGCCGGTGTCGAGTTCGAGTCGCTGGAGAAGATACGGGCCCTGCACGGGCCGCACGGCGTCACCGGCTACGTCCCCGCGTACGGCCGGCTCGGCGCGGTCACCGACGACACCCAGATGGTGCTGTTCACGCTGGACGGCCTGATCCGCGCCCACATCCGCCGGGACACCGGCAGTTGGCACCCGCCCACCGACATCCACCTCGCCTATCTGCGCTGGGCCGCCACCCAGCGCGACTGGGGTCCGGACGAGCGGCGGGCCGACCTCGGCTGGCTCGGCCGCGAGGAGTGGCTGTACGCGCAGCGGGCCCCGGGCCAGGCCTGCCTCTCCGGTCTCTCCGGTCCGGAGGCGGACCGGCTGGGCACCCTGGAGGCGCCCAAGAACCCGCACTCCAAGGGCTGCGGCACGGTGATGCGGGCGGCGCCGTTCGGGCTGCTCACCACCTGGGAGCCAGGCCTGGTGTTCCAGTTGGCGGTGGAGTGCTCGGTGCTGACCCACGGCCACCCCAGCGGCTACCTCTCGGCCGGCGCCCTCGCGGTGATCGTCCAGACCGCGGCCCGCGGCGGCACCCTGGAGGAGGGCGTCCACCTGGCGCTGGCGCTGCTCTCCGAGCGGCCGGCGCACGAGGAGACCACGGCCGCGCTGCGCGGGGCGCTGGACGCGGTCCGGGCCGGGGAGCCGTCCGCCGAGCGGGTCGAGGCGTTGGGGGAGGGCTGGGTCGCCGAGGAGGCGCTGGCGATCGGGGTCTACTGCGCGCTGGTCGCCCACGATGTGCGCTCGGGCCTGCTGCTGGCGGTGAACCACTCGGGAGACAGCGACTCCACCGGCGCGATCTGCGGCAACCTGCTCGGGGTGCTGCACGGCGACACCGCGCTGCCGCCCGGCCTGGTGGCCGGCCTGGAGGGGCGCGGGGCGATCCTGGAGCTGGCCGACGACTTCGTCCTGGAACTGATGCACGGGCCCGAACTGCACAGTCTGGAAACGCCGGAGGGCCTCGCCTGGGCCACCCGGTACCCGGTACTGCGCTGACACCCGGCCGCCGGCCCGGCCCCGGACACGCAGTTGCCCGTAGCGGGGCCTGCCGCCGGGAGGGCGGCGGACCCCGCTACGGGCAACTGGGCCGAGATCGGGCGGCCGGGTGAACCCGCCGGGATCAGAACCCGCCGAACGCACCGGCTCCGGCGGCGGCGGCGAACGCGTTCCAGGCCTCGGAGGAGAAGTGCAGGCGTGGGCCCTGAGGATCCTTGGAGTCCCGTACCGCCACTGCTCCCGCATCCGGTGCGGTGATCTCCACACAGGCGCCGTTGCCGCCACTGTGACTGCTCTTCCGCCAGACCGTCCCGTTCTCGAAGGTGGTGCTCATTCGTGGTATCCCTCTTCAATCGTCGCTATCAGTGACCGGCTCTCCGCGACCCCCAGAGCCGCTGCCCGCAGGTGGTCGTAGAGACTGGTATAGCGGCGCACGTCGGCCTCCTTCTCCAGGTAGAGATCGCTCGTCACCCCTTCGAAGTAGACAACCGTGGAATCGGCTGACTCGGGGAACTCCAGCAGGGAGAATGTCCCGGTCATTCCGGGGTGGGCGCCGTGCGAGAACGGGATCACCTGGATGGTGATGTTCGGGCGCTGGCTCAGCTCCAGCATGTGCTTGAGCTGGTCGGCCATCACCTCCCGGCTGCCGACCTCGCGGCGCAGCACCGCCTCGTCTATGACGGTCCAGAGGCTGCCCAGCTGGTTCTCGCCGTGGACGCGGTCCTGGCGCTTCATCCGCACCTGGACCCGGCGCTGGACGGAGAGCGCGTCGGTGTCCGGCTGGGTGCCCACCACCACGGCGTGCGCGTACTGCTCGGTCTGGAGCAGGCCGGGGACGAACGAGGACTCGTACGCCCGGATCGAGGAGGCCTCCGCCTCCAGGCCGATGTAGACGCTGTACGGGGTGGGCATGTCGTTGAAGTCGTGCCACCAGCCGCGCTGGCGGGACTCCCGGGCCATGTCCATCAGACTGCCGCGCATCTGCTCGTCGTTGACGTTGTAGACGTCGCAGAGGTCGCGGACGTCGCGCTGGCTGATGCTGCGCCGGCCGTTCTCCAGCCGGCTGATCTTCGACTGCGAGACCATCAGTCGCCCGGCCACCTCCTCCGCCGTCATCCCCAGGCCCTCGCGCAGCTTGCGCAGTTCGGCGCCGAGCCTTCTGCGGCGCACGGTGGGATTGATGTTCGCGGACACGTCGACCTCCGGCCGGACCTCTGGTGATCGTTGGAGCGGCATTCCTCGGAACACTGTGGAAATTGGGACCAACCCCCCTGACTCGGAGCAGCATGACACCTTGGCTCAGGTCGGCGCCGGGGAATCGCAGGAGCGCAGTAGAACAGATCATCGGAAAAGCGCTTCGGCGAGACAGCGGGCACCCCCGGGTGGTAAGGCGAGTCTGCGGCCCTCTCCGGTAGTGGTGCGCTTGCTGGGTGCATGTGCTGGTGGCACATGCGGGGACGGCGTGGACACGGTGGGGGAGCGGCTTCGGAGTGGCTCCGGAGCATCCCCGAAACGGTTCCGCACGGTGCTGGGTGTGCTGGGCGTGCTGGGCGACGCTGACGGGACCGGACGGGACCGGACGGGCCCGCACGCGGGCGCCGAGCGGCTCGGGCGGCCTCGGGGACGGCAGAGGGGCGGTCGCCCACGACTTCCGTCGCGGGCGACCGCCCCTTGCTGCCTCCTGGTTGCTCAGCGCCGACGGACGGCGTGAGCGGTGCGGCGGGCGCCGCTTCGCACGCCGCCTGCCGGGCGCCGGGCGCCCGGCTCCGTCAGCGGACCCCGACGCGGGACACCGCGACCCGTCCGCCCGGTCCGCTGCGGCCCGCCGAGCGCGGGCCGGGGCGGCCGGCGCCGGCCGGAGCCCCGTCGCTCTGGGGTGAACGGTTCTGCTGGCTGGGCAGGCCGTTCTGCACGTCCATCACGGCGTGCGCGACCATCCCGCCCAGCGGGTCGTACCTGATCAGGTCGCGCAGCCGCGACCGCGAGGACCGACCCTCGTTGCCCGGGTACAGGTGCTTGCCCAGACCCACCGAGTGGGCCAGCGCGGCGAGCGCGGCCGTCCGAGGGTCCGGCGGAACACCCGTGCGGATCGCGGTGTCCAGCCGCTGCTTGATCGCGGCGTTGGTGCAGTCGTCGGACGCCTGGTAGCGCGTCGTCGGCAGTACCCCGCACACCTGGCCCGGCACGGCCGTGACCATGCCGCAACGCTCCAGGTGCGCCAGGTAGGTCTGCCGAAGCCCCAGCCGGGGCCCGCCGATCCAGTGCGCCGCGCGGACCGGGCTGCCGCGTCGGCGCAGCAGCTCCAGTGCGTGGTCCAGTGTCGGGTCACCGGTGGGCCGTGGCAGCACCACGGCGATCCGGTCTCCTTCCGGGACTATCCGTCCGGCCAGGGACAGCTCGACGAGCTGGGCCCCGGCGAGTCCGAGGTCGAGGGTCTGCGGCTGCGCCGTGGTGCCCGTGGTCGGGTCCAAGGCGAGCAGCAAGAGTTCCTCGGGAACAGTTCTGCGGCTCTTGCCCATCCAAGCCTCCCCGCGTGGATGAATGACAGCGTGACGCCTCTCACACGGGCTTGTCGAGTACGCCTCCGAATCGTGACCTTGCGGCCGCGGCAGGGAACCGGCGGTGGTGGGCCCGGCGTCTGACCGGTGGACAGGCCGGGGTACGACCGCGCGGCGACAATATGCGCCGGTCGGGCGGGGTGTGGGCGGCCGGAACCGTCGTCGGTGGCGGAGACTGTACAGGTACATGGGGCGGGGCGTCGGCTTCCCGAAATCGGGTCTGCCGGTGCCCCGCCGGGCGTTGAGGAGGCTGGGTTACGTGGGCGAGTCCCCCGACAGGGTGCTGCGGGACGGCGAGCGGGAGCAGGAGCGGGACCGGGAAGTGACCGGCGCCGCCACCGATACCGCGGCGGCCGCCGCTGCCGACAAGCCTGCCGAGGGCGCGGCGGCCGGGGTCAAGGGTGCGGGGACGGTGCAGCTCCGGGTCCGGGATGTGGACACCCGGACGACCATGCTGCGGCTGCCTGTCGACAACGCGACCACGGCGCTGCGGCTGCCCGACGAGCTCGTCAGGTCCGCCCCGGCGGAGGAGGGTTCCGCCGCTGACCGGCACGGGTCCGCGACCGCCGACGGGAGTCCGGCGGTGGCCGAGCCGGTCGACGGGGCGTCCGGCCGCCCGGCCGGGCGCGACCCGCGTCTCGCCATCCGGACGGGCGGGGAGGCGGGCCGGACCGAGCGGACCGAGCCGACCGAGCAGACCGAGCAGACCGACAGGGCGGAGCCGCCCGTGGCGCCCGTGGCGGACGAGGAGCCGGTCGACGAGGCGGTCGACGAGGCGCCCGCCCGGGACGCGGCGGCCGCGACGCGCGAGGCGCCGGCCGCGGCGGAGGAGCCCGCGACCGCGGAGGAGCCCGCCAAGGCCGAGAGCGCGGAGGGCACGGAGAAGGCGGCTGGCACGGAGAGGGCGGAGGGCACGGAGAAGGCGGCTGGCACGGAGAGGGCGGAGAAGGCGGAGAAGCTGGAGAAGCCGCGCCCCGCCGGCTCCCTCGCCGCCGCCGCGCTTCCCGCCCTGGCGGCCGTCCCGGCGACCGCCCCGGCCCCGGGCGGTGGCTCCGTGCCGGAGCCCCCGGCGCCGAGGCCGCTGCCCGAGCCCGAGCCGGCCCCCGAACCGGAGCCGCGGCCCGTCCCGGCCCCCGAGCCGAAGCCCGAGCCCGCCCCGGCCCCCGAGCCACTGCCCGACCCGGACCGCCCGTCGGTGCCGCCCGCGCCGCCGCTGCCCAAGCCCGAACCGCTGCCCGAACCGCTGCCCGAACCGCTGCCCGAACCCGCGCCGCTCCGCGCACCGGAGAACACCTCCGAGGCGATGGAGGTGCTGGCGGCCCTCAACGCCCGCCCGGTCTCGCCGCTGCGCCGCGCGCTCAAGCGGATCACCATCTGGACCGTCTTCCTCGCCGTGGTGCTCGGCGCCGTGGTGGCCGCCCAGCTGCTCCGCCCGCTGCCCGACTCCAAGGTCAGGCTGACCGCGCAGAGCGGCTTCACCTTCACGGGCGACCCGCTCGACCTGGCCTGGCCCGCCAAGGGCCAGTCCGCCGCCGGGGTGGTCGGCGTCGGCAGCCTCGGCAGCTCCGGCCCGGAGACCCCGGCCTCGATCGCCAGCGTCACCAAGGTCATGAACGCCTACCTGATCCTCCAGGCGCACCCCCTGAAGAAGGGGGAGAGCGGCCCGAAGATCACCGTCGACAAGCAGGCCGCCCAGGAGTCCGGGAACGTCGACGAGTCCAGGGTCACCCTGACCGAGGGCCAGCAGCTCACCCAGTACCAGGCGCTGGAACTGCTGATGCTGCCGTCGGCCAACAACGTGGCCCGGCTGCTGGCCCGCTGGGACTCCGGTTCGGAGGAGGCGTTCGTGAAGAAGATGAACGACACCGCCGTCCGGTTCGGGATGCCCAACACCGTCTACACCGACCCGGCCGGCTTCAGCCCGGACACCAAGAGCACCGCCAAGGACCAGCTGAAGCTCGCCGAGCAGGTGATGCAGGACGAGATCTTCCGGCAGATCGTCTCGACGCCGGACACCACCTTCAACAACCAGAAGATCTCCAACACCAACACCCTGATCTCCCCGAAGAACGGCATCATCGGCGTCAAGACCGGCTCCAGCACCCCGGCCGGCGGCTGCCTGATGTGGGCGGCGTACAAGGAGATCGGCGGGGTGAAGCGGCTGATCCTGGGTGTCACCCTGGGCCAGCCGGCCACCACCGCCGAGCCCAGCATCCTCAAGGTGGTCCAGATCGTCAGCGCCAAGCAGATCCAGGCCGCCCAGAACGGGCTGACCGGCCAGACCCTGGCCAAGCAGGGCGACGTCGTCGGACAGGTCGACGACGGCCTCGGCGGCCGGATCCCGGTGGTCGCCACCAAGGACCTGACCGTGGCCGGCTTCCCCGGCGTCTCCGCCACCCTCGTCCTGGACCCGGCGAAGGTCGGCCACACCGCCAAGGCCGGCACCCGGGTCGGGGTCCTGCGCACCGGCGAGGGCGACAGCCGGATCGAGATCCCGGTGGTCCTCCAGTCCGACCTGGCCCCGCCGTCGATCCTCTCCAGGCTGACCCGCACGCTCTGACCCGCACGCTCCGACGAGCACGCAATGCCCCGCACGCCCTGACGGGCGCCCAACAACGGAGTGGGAAGTCGGCCGGTCCGACTTCCCACTCCGCTGTCGTTGCGGGACCAGGAGCCGCAAGGGCGGAGCGGTCGCCCCGCGGCAGGCCTCAGATCCGGACGCCGCCCCAGACCCCCGGCTCGGTCCGGGAGCCCAGCCAGTGGGCGATCATCTCCTCCTCCGCCACCACCCGGCCCAGCGCGATCGCCAGCGTCACCGCGGTGAAGGTCACGATCAGCCAGGAGAGCCCGGTGAAGATCACCCCGTAGGGCCCGAACTGGGACACGCTGTGCGACATCGCGCGCGGCAGGTAGATCCGGGAGGCCACCCCGAGGGCGGTCACCGCCGCCCCGCAGAACAGCGAGCCCGGCAGCAGCGGCAGCCAGCGCACCCGGCCCCCCAGCAGCAGGTGCTGCGTCCACCACCACAGCGCCGTCCCGCCGACGAAGGACAGCGGCACCCCCAGCCACAGGCCCTGGCCGAAGCCGTCCCGGACCGGTGTCTGGTAGACCATGCAGGTCAGCCAGACCGCCAGCCAGACCAGCCAGCGCCAGGCGGCCAGCCGGGTGCCCGCCTTCGGCAGCTCCCAGCAGCGCTCGCAGACCCGCTGCATCGCCCGGCTCAGCGCCGTCGCCGACAGCAGCGTCACCAGGGCGCCCACCACCCCGATGGTGGTCTCCTCCGCATGGCTCGGGGTCAGCAGCTCCTGCACCGACTGCTGCGCCTGTCCCTGCAGCCCCAGCTCGGTCCGCAGCGAGTGCACCACGCCGTTGCGCACCGCGGCGGGCGCGAACACCGACACCACGAACAGGGCGGGCAGCGCACTCAGGAAGGCCTGGGCGGCGAGCCGGGTCGCGCAGTCCAGCAGGTTCACCCGCAGCAGCTGGCGGATCGCCCGGCCGACCAGCGGGACCTGCTCGGGCAGCCCGCGCGCGGTCGTCGCCAGCCTGGTGGAGTGCTTCCGCATCCGGGCGACCCGGCCGGCCGCCGCAGGGCCGCCGTCGTCGCCGTCGGCCCGCTCGCCGCCGGCGTCCCCGCCGCTGCCGTCCCCGCCGCTGCCGTGGCCGCCCTCGCTGCCGCGGTCGCCGTCCCCGTTGTTCTCGTCGTCGGGGTCGGCGGGCGGACCGGAGGGCTGGTCGGTCACGGGCTCGTCCTCCTCGGCCGCGGACGCGCGGGCGTCCGAGCGCGCCCTGGTCACCGCGACCAATGATCGCCCGCCGACCGGGTGCCCGCATCCGGGCGGGGAACCGGCTCAGCCGGTGCGGTCCAGCAGCGCGACCGTGACCCCGCCGAGTGCCGTGACCTGGCTGGGGGCGCCGTACCGCGCCCGCAGGGCCTGCGACTGGTCGCCGGGGATGGCGGCCATCGGGTCGTTGGTGTCACCCAGGACCAGCAGCCATATCCGCTGCGCCTGCCCCAGGCAGTTGGCGGGCTGCGGGCAGGCCGAGGGGAAGAGGTCCTCGGCCTGCGCGGCGCTGTGCTCCACGAACACCGGGTACGGCTCGATGCCGTCCGGCAGGTAGAAGTCGACACCCGGGCCGATCATGGACCAGCTCTGGTTGCCGAGCGGAGCCGCGACCCCGTCCCCGGGCCGGTACCCGGCGGCGATCAGGTCGGCCGCCGCCCGGAAGTGCTCGCGCGCCCAGGTGTGCCCGTAGACCGTCCGCACCGCGAGCAGCGCCGGTTTGGCCTCCACCAGGGGCAGCACCAGCAGGCCGACCGTGAGCAGCACCCCCGCGGCCCGGGCGTGCCCGGCCGGCCGGCTGCGCCGGGGCGCCGTCACCAGCGCGTACACCGCGCCGATGCCGCCACCGCCCAGCACCGCCCAGGCGGGCACCGTGAACAGCAGGTAGCGCTCCAGGAAGTACGAGGTCGTGCCGTTGCGCGAGACCACCCACACGGCGATCGCCGGCAGCAGCGCCAGCAGCAGCATCTGGAGCGCGGGCAGCCGTCCGCCGGGCAGCAGCAGCGCGAGCAGTGCGAGGAAGGTGAAGGCGTGGTAGACCCCGACCCCGCCGAACAGCGAGTCGCCGAGATGCACCAGCTGGCCCAGCTCCGGCCGGATGATCCAGCCCAGCTGCCGCCCCGACTGCTCGTTGCCCAGCATCATCACCGGGATCACCGGCAGCGTCGCGACGGCCACCGCCAGCGGGTACTGCCAGAGCACCCGCCACTGCACCGCGCTCCGGGTGCGCCACAGGTGCAGCAGGACCACCGCGACCTGACCGGCGATGGTGCTGAAGGAGATCAGATGGCCTGCGCCCGCCACCGCCATCGCCACGCAGTACGGCGCCCAGCGCTGCCAGCCCGGCCGGTCCAGCGCCCGCACCAGGAACCAGGTCGCCCCGGCTACTCCGCAGGTGACCAGCGCGTACGAGCGGGCCTCCTGGGCGTACCGGGCGATCTCCGGTACCACCGCGAAGAGCAGTCCGGCGCTGATCCCCGCGACCCGGTTGCCGAACAGCCGTTCCGCGGTCAGCGCCACGAAGGCCGCGGCGGCCGTCATCGCCAGCACCGAGGGCATCCGCAGCGCGATGACCGAGTCGCCGAAGACCTGGGTCCACCCGTGCAGCAGCAGGTAGTAGAAGCCGTTGCTGGCATCGACGTGCTGCAGCAGCCGCAGCAGGTCCCCGAACGAGCGAGTGGCCGCTGTCCAGGTGGACACCTCGTCGCGCCAGAACTCGGGCGTCCCGAGCCGGAACCCTCCGACGAACAGCATGGCGAGTGCCGGCAGCACCCACACCTGTCCCAGTACCAGGCGGACCGGGCGCCACCCGGCGGCTGATGTCATGCTGAATTGCCTCGTTGTCGATCTGGTGCGGAAGCTTGA
This sequence comes from Kitasatospora sp. NPDC058170, assembly GCF_042883905.1. NCBI lineage: Bacteria > Bacillati > Actinomycetota > Actinomycetes > Kitasatosporales > Streptomycetaceae > Kitasatospora > Kitasatospora sp. NPDC058170. The sequence goes on along the minus strand of NZ_JBHVUV010000004.1, from coordinate 66,006 downwards.
TGCGGACAGGCCAGAGCCGGGGTGAGCCGCCAACGGCCGGTACCGGCAAGCCGGTTCGCCCCAGGCTACTGGACCGTGATCTGACACCCCGTCGCCCGGTCCCCCCTGCACGCACCATGATCCCACTAGCCCCTGTGACCTCACCACCCGCCCGACCCCTAATCCGGTACTCTGTGGACCGGACGCCCCACCGGCGCCCGCACCCTGGTCGTCGCCGAACAGGCCGGCCGGCCCCGCCTCAGTAGCTCAGGGGATAGAGCACGGCTCTCCTAAAGCCGGTGTCGCAGGTTCGAATCCTGCCTGGGGCACAGTGATCGTGCGCAGGTCCCCCGCCCTTCCGGGTGGGGGACCTTTGGCGTTTTCGGCGCACCCGAGGCCGGCGTGCGGCCGCGGGCCCGCCCCTCGGGTGGACCTGCCTGCATGCCGGGAGGCCGCGCGGCCCGCCCCGGCTCGGCCCGGCTCGGCCTGGTCCGGTTCAGCCCGCCAGGTTCAGCCCGCCGGGTTCGCCGACCGGGCTGCGACGAGGCCGGACTCGTAGGCCGCGATCACCGCCTGGGCGCGGTCGCGGACGCTCAACTTGCCGAAGATGCTGGTGATGTAGTTCTTGACCGTGGAGACGCTGATACCCATCGCCGACGCGATCTCGGCGTTGTCGAGGCCGGTGGCCAGCAGGTGCCACACCTCGATCTCGCGGGGTGTCAGTTCGCCCAGACCGGGTGCCGGCGACGGCGGCTGCGGAACGCGGGGCGCCGTGACGTAGGTGGAGATCAGCCGGGTGAGCAGGCGCGGCGCCACGGCCGCCTCGCCGGTGTGCACGGTGCGGACGGCTGCCAGCAGCTCCTCCGGGGAGACGTCCTTGGGCAGGAACCCGGAGGCGCCGGCGCGCAGGGCGGCGACCACGTACTCGTCCATGTCGAAGGTGCTCAGCGCCAGGACCCGGCTCGCAGGCAGCTCCCGGGTGAGTCGCTCCGTCGCCTGGACCCCGTCGAGCACCGGCATCCGGATGTCCATCACCACGACGTCGGGCCGGTACTCGTGTGCGAGGTCGACCGCCCGCTGCCCGTTGTCCGCCTCGGCCACCACGTCGAACCCGGGGTCGGGGGCCAGGATCAGTGCCAGGCCCCGCCGCACCAGCGGCTGGTCGTCCGCGATCAGCACCCTGATCCGCTCCGTGGATCCCGTCATCCGAGCCGTTCCTCTCTGTCGACCGGCGCCAGCGGCAGGCTGGCCGCCACCCGGAAGCCACCGCCGTCGAGACCGCCGACCTCCAGGCTGCCGCCCTGCAGTGCGACGCGCTCGCGCATTCCGATCAGACCGTACCCGGTGCGGCCGGCCCTCGCTGCGGCCGTATCGCCCGGCCCTGCCAGGGCGCCCACCAGGGTGTCGGCCGAGGCGGTGGCGCCGTCGTCGGACACCTCGACGGTGATCCGGTCCGGACGGTACGTCAGCCGGACCAGGGCCCGGGCGGGGCCGGCGTGCTTGCGGGTGTTGGTGAGGGACTCCTGGACGATCCGGAACACCGCCAGGCCGGTGCTCGGCGGCAGCGGGCGCTCCTCCCCGAGGACGGCGAAGTCGGTGGGCAGGCCGGCCCGCCGGGACTCGTCGACGAGCCGTCCGAGATCCCCGACACCGGGTTGCGGAGCCGGCGAGGCCCCGCCCGGCGCCCCGTCCGGCTCGTCGCCGGCCCGGAGCACGTCGAGCAGTTGGCGCATCTCGCGCAGCGCCATCCGCCCGGAGCCCTCCAGGGCGACCAGGGCGTCGCGCACCACCTCGGTGTCGCGCCCGAGGTTGGCCCTCGCCCCGCCGGCCATCAGCTGCATGGTGGTGATGTGGTGGGCGACGATGTCGTGCAACTCCCGTGCGATGCGGCGCCGTTCCTGGGCCACCGCGCGGTCGGCCAGCAGCCCGCGCCTGGCCTCGACCTCGCGCTGCCAGCGCTTCAGCGCCTCGGCTGCGGCGATGATCAGTGCCGCGGCGAACACGTCGGCCGCCGCGATCCCGATCGGCGGGGGCAGTGGATGGCCCCGACCCAGCAGCGGCACGGCCGCCGCCACGAGGCCGGCCGGCACCGCCACCGCGAGCCCGCGGGACCGGGCCACGGCGAACAGCGCGATGCAGAGGGTGGCGTTGAAGTGGTGCGGTACCTGCACGCTCAGGTTCAGCGCCAGGCCGAGAGCCAGTACACCCGCCAGCGACGCCAGCGGGTGGCGGCGCCTGGTGAGCAGCGGCATGGCCGCCAGCACGAGCAGCACCAGCGCGGTCAGGGAGATCGGCTGGCTCTGGTCCGGGCCGCCGACCGTGTAGCCGATGAGGTCCACGGCGGCCGCCCCGACGGCCACCAGCGCGTCGCTGGCCGTCCAGGGCAGGCCGTCGGCTCTCGGCGATGACGATGACGATGGCGACGGGGACGGGGTAAGGGCAGGGAAGCGGGAAGGGGAAGGCGGCAAGGGTGGCGGCGTGGGCCGGTGGTGCGTCGTCGGCATGCTGATGGTCCTCCCCGTGGCCGACGGCCCGGCCTTCGCCGGTCCGCCGCGACCGTCGTCCGTGAGCCGTTCCCGCGGTGGTCTGCAGCCCGGAGGAAGCCGTCGGCGGGCCTCTGGTCAGGCCCGCAGCCGGCGTCCGCGGCCCATTCTCGCAGCGGCTCCCGGCCCGGGGCGGCACCCGGGGGCGGACTTCGGACCAGGACCCCGGTCCTGGTCCGGCCCGTGTGCCGGGCCCAGCTCCTGCGGGCGTGCCGCTGCGCAGCCTGCTCGTACCGGTGCTCCCGGTGCTCCCGTCGGCCCCGGTTTCACTGCCCCGGTTCCACGGCCGCCCCGGTCGAACGTGTCGGCAGCTCGGAGGCAACCGGTCACCGGTCGACCGGAGCTCTGCCGTACGGGGCGTCAGGCGAGGGAGTGGTGGGTCCGGGGAGTGGCCGGGAGGCGGGTGTGGAGGTCGGCGAGGAGGGTCTCGGACTCCCGGGTGGCGCGCAGGACGTCCGGGTCGAGGTCGGCGAGGACGAGCTCGCGCTCGTCGGGACCGGCCTCGGCGAGCAGGCGCCCGTCGGGGGACCAGACCGCGCTGCCGCCGCAGGTGTGCCAGGAGCCGGTGGTGCCGACGTGGTTGGCGAGCAGGGTGTAGAGGGTGTTGTCGAGGGCGCGGGCGGGGAACCAGGTGCGCGACTCGTGGTGGCCGTGGCCCACGCTGAACAGGGCGCCGACCAGGTACGCGTGGCAGCCGTCCAGGGCGGCCGCGCGGGCGTGCTCGGGGAAGCCGGAGTCGTAGCAGATGCCGAGTCCGAGCCGCCAGCCGTCGAGTTCGATCGTGCGGTCGCCGGTGCCGGGCCGGTAGTAGTCGCGCTCGCTCTTGAACAGGTACTGCTTGTCGTACCGGGTGACGAGGGAGCCGTCCGGGCCGAAGACGAGGGCGGAGACCAGGAGGTCGCCGTCGTCGTGCACGCCCGCGCCGACGACGGCGGCCGTGCCGGTCTCGCGGCAGGCGTCGGCGATCGGCGCGAGCCTGGGGTCACCGGGTCCGACGGCGTACCGGGCGGGATCGCTCTTGATCAGCTCGGGCTCGTAGCCGGAGAGGAACTTCTCGGCGAAGAGCACCAGACGTGCCCCGGCCGAGGCGGCCTCGCGGATCAGCGCGGCGGCGGTGGCGGCGTTGGCGGATATGTCGCCGGCCACGACCGGGGCCTGGGCGGCCGCGATCCGCAGCGGCCCGGTGGGGAAGGGAGAGGACATGGCGGCCACGCTAGCGAACCGCGTTGTCCGGTCGGCCCGCGGTCTCGTCCATGCTGTCCGGGCCACCCGGGCCACCCGGGCCACCCAGGTCGTTCGGGTCGTTCGGTCTGTCCGGGCCGCCCAGGTGGTTCGGGCTGTCCAGGCCGTCCAGGTCGTCCTCGAAGGCCGCGGGGCGGGTCGGCGAGGCCAGCACGCGCTGGACCCGGGGTCTGGTTCGCCAGTTCACCCGCCGGACGTCCCGGGCCAGGGCGCCCGGCCGCCAGAGCTCGACGGCGGTGGTGACGGCGCCCAGCACGATCCCGGCGGCCAGCCAGCCGGCGAGCACGTCGCTCGGCCAGTGCACCCCGAGGGCGATCCTGGTCCATCCGATCGCCAGCGCGGTGAGCGCGGCGACGGCGCACGCGGCGGTCCGCCCCGCGCGACGCGCCTGCGGCCAGAACAGCCCGACCAGGACGGCGCAGGTGATCGCCGCGGCCATCGCGTGGCCGGAGGGGAGGGCCGGGCCGGCGGCGTGCGACACCGGATCGGGGAAGTGCGGCCGCTGTCGGTCGAAGGAGAGCTTCAGCAGCCACTGGCCGCCCCAGCCGACCAGGGCCTGTGCCGCCGTCCAGCCGGACAGCACCCGGGCGCCGATCAGCCAGAGCCAGACGGCGGCCAGACCGAGCAGTGCACGCATGGTGACCGTGCCGCCGATATCGGAGAGCGTCTGCACCGAGGCCGTCCAGACGGTGTGGTCCTGCGAGTAGTCGTGCATGCTCGCGACCCAGCCCTGGTCGAAGCGGGAGAGCGGGCCCCAACCGGCCTGCACCAGGGCTGTCAGGACACCGAACAGGACCGCGCAGCCGACCGCGATCCCCGAGTACCGGAGCAGGCGCTGGTTACGCCGGGTGATGGCGGGCGAGCTTTTGGTCAGGTGCATGGCTGACACCTTCCCAGTGCGCCCTGCTGATCGGACCGTGCGGTGATAGCGATTTTGCATCTTTTGTGCGGAGGACCTGCGTGCGCCAGGTCGCGGGCGCGGGCGGAAGCCGGGAGTGTGGAGTTGTGCGGGCGTGGCGCGTGGGAACGCGCGCGACGGCCCGAGGGTTTCACCGGGTGGCGGGTTGCGCAGCGGTGGACGGGGCCGGGGCGGCCGCTCCGAACCGGTCGCAGGGCTCGCACCCGCGGTGTCGAGACGGTCACCCTCCGTCTGAATCCGGGGTGAAAAGCGGCAGGATACTGCATCGCTGGAGGAATCTGAGCGACTTGGGAATGTTGTCCGGAATCTGTTCGTTGGATCGTTACGTGTGAGCCCCCCGGGGCCCGCATTTCTTGCCCTCTCGGGGCAGGCAGGCAGACCTCGGCAACACCAGCAAAGGGAGCAAGCATGGCCACCCGTGCCGTCGTTCGCGACAGGGCCGACCGGACTCGCGCGGCCCGCCCGACCAACCTTGAGGCCGACCGTGACCTGGTCGGCATGTACCTCGACGAGATCGCCAGGACACCCCTGCTCGATGCCGCCGAAGAGGTCGAGCTCTCGCTGCGGATCGAGGCCGGCGTGTACGCCCGGCACCTGCTGGACGAGGGCGAGCCGCCCAAGGGCGTCAAGCGCGAGGAGCTGGAGGCGATAGCCGAGGACGCCGAGCGCGCCAAGGACGTCTTCATCCGGTCCAACCTCCGTCTCGTGGTCGCGGTCGCCCGGCGCTACCCGCGCAGCGGCCTTCCGCTGCTGGACCTCATCCAGGAGGGCAACGCGGGCCTGGTGAGGGCGGTGGAGAAGTTCGACTACGCCAAGGGCTTCAAGTTCTCCACCTATGCGACGTGGTGGATCCGGCAGGCGATCACCCGGTCGATCGCCGACCAGTCGCGGACCATCCGGCTGCCCGTCCACCTGGTCGAGGAGCTGGGCCGAATCCGGCGCGTGCAGCGGGAGAAGTCCAAGGAGCTGGGCCGCGAGCCCGAGCCGGCCGAGATCGCGGCCGAGCTGGACACCACCGAGGCGCGGATCAAGGACGTGCTGGACTGGGCCCGGGATCCGGTCAGCCTCAACATGTCGGTCGACGACGAGGGCGAGACCCAGTTCGGCGACCTCGTCGAGGACACCGGGGCGACGTCCCCCGAGGACGCCGTGATGGTCATGCTCCGCCGCGAGGAGCTGGACGGCCTGATCGGGCGACTGGACGACCGCACGGCATCGATCATCCGGTCCCGCTACGGGATGGAGGACGGCCGCGAGCGCACCCTGACCGAGGTGGGCAAGCAGCACGGGCTGACGCGTGAGCGCATCCGCCAGATCGAGAAGCACGCACTGGCCGAGCTGAAGCGGATCGCCGACCATGCGGGCTTCGAGGCCGCCTGACGGCCTCGCGACGGCCGACTGGCGAGAGTCGGCCGACCGGCGGGCCCGGGTGCGGAGCGCTCCGCACCCGGGCCCGCTGCGCGTCGGCGGCGGTCGGCCGGGGGGCTTCTAGGCTGTAGGGACGGATGCAGGGGATCGGAACGGCAGAGGACGACGGAGGCGGACCGGTGGGCGAGCAGAACCCCGTACGGGGCACGGAGGGCGCGGAGAGCGCCGAGGGAGCGGAAGGCGCCACGAACGGCACCGGGGGTGCCGGGGCCGCCGGAGGCACCGGGGACAATCCGGCGGCGAAGGCCCGGCTGGTGTTCCGGGATCCGTTGGACCAGCAGTCCCGGGACGACACCGACTCCGGTTGGGGGGACCGTCCCGGAGCGGGGCAGAGCAGTGGACGAGGGCTGGACTGGTACCTGAGCCAGCGCCCGCCGCACCACGGGGGCTGAGACCGACCGGAGCCGGAACAGAACGGAACCCGGAACCGGGCCGGAACCGGGAGCGCGGCCGGGGCGGTGCTCAGCGCTGGCTGGTGACCAGCGCGTCGCGGATCTCGGTGAGCAGGGCGACCTCCTTGGCCTCCGCCTCGGCCATCTCCTCGTCGAGGGTCTTGCGCTTGGCGGTGAACCTGGTCATGGGCAGGATCAGACAGAAGTAGACGACGGCCGCGGTGATCAGGAACTGCAGGGCCGCGCTGAGCACGGAGCCCCAGAGGATGTAGACGCCGGAGGTGACCTCGCCGGCCGCGCCCATCTCGCAGGGGCCCTTGAGGCAGGAACTGTAGGACGCCAGATCCTTGGCTCCGAAAAGGCCGACGATCGGATTGATCACGCCCTTGACGAAGGCGTTGACGATGTTGGTGAAAGCCGCACCGATGACGACGGCGACGGCCAGGTCGACGACATTTCCACGCAGCAGGAATTCTTTGAAGCCTTTCATGCCGCGTGAACGACGAAGTCGTCTCCAGGTCACGGGTGATCTTCGGTCTCTCCCGGTTGACAACCCGTTTGGTGGACCGGGGTGGCCCCCGGCGGCGGCAGCCCCGCTCGCGGCGCCCCGGCGGTGAGCGCTGCCACCGCGACGAGCAGGCTCACGGCCAGCACCCCGGGCCGCTGCCGTAGGGCCTGTGCCAGCCGGTACCGGCCGGTGCCGCCACGCCTGATCGGCGCGAACGACGGCACCTCCCGGCCCGGCGGCACCGCGAGTGGCGGGAGCGGTACGGCATACCGCCGGGCCGGCGCCGGCCGCTGGGCGAGGGGGAGTGTGCGGGGAAGGGGGAAGGTCGCGGTCATGCGGGACACCACCTCTGGTCGCGGGAGGCCGGCCCCGAAGCGGCCGGTCGCTGTGACGCACACTCTGCGCCCGCCGCAAGGCCCGCGGAAGCCCTTTCCCGCAGCCTGTGGAAAACCCGGGGGTGTGGATAACTTCGTACACCCGTCCGGGTTAGTCCGACGGGCCCGGGCAGACGAAAAGGCCCGGTGGGCCGCTGGAAAGCGGGGCCACCGGGCCTTTTCGAATGCTTCTGGTGCTGTCTTCGGCGTCGCTCAGCCGGCCGGCTTCGCCGCGGGGGCGGGGCTGGCGGCGGGCGTCGAGCCGCCCGAGGACGAGGACGCGGCCGGGGAGGCCGACGAACCCGAGGACGAGTTCGAACCCACCGAGCTGCTGGAGGACGAACGGCTGTCGGTCCGGTAGAAGCCCGAGCCCTTGAAGACCACACCCACGGCCGAGAAGACCTTGCGGAGCCGTCCCTGGCATTCGGGGCACGTGGTGAGCGCCTCGTCGGTGAACTTCTGCACCGCCTCCAGGCCGCTGCCGCACTCGGTGCACTGGTACTGGTACGTGGGCACTTGTCTTCCTCCTGGCACTCTCGCCTGATGAGTGCTAACGATGGTCAATGATGCGGCATTCCGCTGGATCAGTCCAGCGACTCCGGTGTGAGATGAACCGTGCGACGGCTGCGAACCGGCGCCCGGTCCATCCGGAACCGGCGCCGCCCCACCCCCGGAGCGGCGCCCGCACCGCCTCCGTCAGGCCTTGGCGGCACCCACGAGCTGGGGCGCCGCGCCCCGCTCCGAGCCGCTCGCGATCGCCGGGCCGGCCGTGGTCGCGGCGCCGGACGGGCTCGCCTTACCGGACGTGCCGGAGGTACCGGACGAGTCGGCCGCGCCGGACGCAACCGACCGGCTCGGCGCGCTCGGCGCGATCAGGAACCGCCGCAGCGCGACCAGCGCGATCAGGCCCAGACCGGCGCCGGCCACCGGCACCAGGAACCCGGCCGACGGGCCGTGCCCGTCGATCAGCTGCCCGGCCACCGTGGACCCGGTCGCCAGGCCGAGGCCGATGGCGCCGGTCAGCCAGGTGAAGGCCTCGGTCTTGGCACCGTCCGCGACCAGCGTCTCGACCAGGGTGTACCCGGTGATCAGGGTCGGCGCGATGGCCAGGCCGCAGACCAGCGCGGCGATCGACAGCGCGACCAGGTTGGGCATCGCCCAGAGCGTGGAGCAGCCCAGCACCAGCAGCGCGTAGCTGGCCAGCAGCCGGTGCCGTGCGGCGTGCCGCCAGGCGACCATGCCGTACAGCACGCCGGCCAGCATCGAACCGCCGGCGAAGATCCCGTACACGGCGCCGTTGGCCCCGGGCTGGCCGACGGACTCGGTGAAAGCGGTCACCGAGACCTGCATGGCACCGAAGACGGTGCCGACGCCCAGGAACGCGCCGGCCAGCAGCCGCACGCCCGGGGAGGCGAGCGCGGAGGCGCGGCGGACACCGGGCTGGTGCGGGTGCCGGGCCGGGGCGGTGCGCCGCTGGGCGGCGAAGGCGAGGCCGCCGACGACGGTCAGCACGGCCTCGGCGATCAGGCCGGTCGACGGGTTGAGCGAGGTGGCGATCGCACCGGCCAGCACCGGGCCGATCACGAAGGTGAACTCGTCGGTCACCGACTCGAAGGCGAACGCGGTGTTCAGCACAGGAGTGGAGGCGCCCTCCGAGGAGAGCTTGGCCACCCAGCGGGCGCGGACCATCGCGCCCACCTGCGGCACGCTGGCGCCGGCCGGAGCGGCGGCCAGCAGCAGCGCCCAGACCGGGGCGTGGCCCAGTGCCAGCGCGATCAGCGCGCCGACCGAGACGGCGTGCACCAGGACGCTGGGCACCAGCACGGCGGCCTGGCCGTACCGGTCGGCCAGCCGGCCGGTCTGCGGGCCGACGAGGGCCTGGGCGACGGCCGAGACCGCCGCGACGGTGCCGGCGGTGCCGTACGAGCCGTGGGTGTCGAGGACCAGCAGGACGATGCCCAGGCTGAGCATGGCGTACGGCAGGCGCGCCGCGAAGGCGGGCACCAGGAACGTCCGGGCACCGGGTGTGCGCAGCAGCGTGCCGTACCCGATGCGGGTGGGCGCGTCGGCGCCGGCGTCCTTCGGGACGCCGTTGTTGTCGACCGTTCGGCGGGCCGTCACGGTCGGTCCTTCCTGCTGCCTGGTAGCGCGGAAGGGGCATGGTGTGGCCCCGACGGCGCCGAGAGTCGTCCTCTCGCGCGTCGACCGGGGTAGTTACCGGGCCGGATCGGCGTGGTTGCCGAGGTCCGGGCCGCGGCCGCCGAGCGGTCGCGCCAACTCTGCTTCAGGCAGATGCTGGGTGTGTATCAACCATCATACTTATACGCGCGTAGATGTCGCGCACACCTCCACAATACAGGGCTCAGTCAAAAATGTCCTGCCAATGAAAGGTGAACACCGCGCGACGGCCGCAGGAAGCCAGTGCGAAGCCGGACGCGAGCCCGAGGCGAGCCCCGACGCGAGCCCGGACCAGACTCCCGGCGGCGAACCCGGGCAGTACTACCGCCCGTGCAGCCAGCCGGCCAGCTTGCCGCCCTTGTCCACGGCCCGCAGCCGCCGCTCCGCCGCCTCGCTCACCTCGTCGGTGGTGACCACCAGCAGCTCGTCGCCGCCGCGCAGCACGGTGGCCTTGTCGGGGACGAAGCTGCTGCCCTCCCGCACCACCAGGGTCACCGCGGCGCCGGCCGGCAGCCGCAGCTCGCCGATCTCCACGCCGGACATCCGGGAGGTCGGGGAGAGCGCCACCGACAGCAGGTGCCCGTGCAGCTTCTCCAGCGGCGCGGACTCGATGCCGAGGTCCTGGCCCATCGAGCCCTCGGAGATCCGCAGCCGCTTCGCCACCCAGGGCAGGGTCGGGCCCTGGAGCAGCGTGAAGACCACGACCAGGATGAAGACGATGTTGAACACCTTCTGGGCGTTCGGTGCGCCGGCCACCATGGGGATGGTGGCCAGCACGATGGGCACCGCCCCGCGCAGTCCGGCCCAGCTCAGAAGTGCCTGCTCGCGGCCGGGCAGCTTGAACGGCGTCAGGGTGAGCACCACCGACAGCGGCCGGGCCAGGAAGACCAGCACCGCGCCGATCACCAGCGCGGGCACCACGGCCGAGCCCATCGACTCGGGGGTGCAGAGCAGGCCGAGCAGCACGAACATGCCGATCTGCCCGATCCAGGCCAGTCCGTCGGCGAAGCCGCGCACGGCGGGGCCGTGCGGCAGCTTGGCGTTCCCCAGGATGACCGCGCTGATGTAGACGGCGAGGAAGCCCGAACCGTGCAGCAGCGCGCCGCCCGCGTAGGCGAGCACGGTCAGCGCCATGACGGCGATGGGGTAGAGGCCCGAGGAGGGCAGGGCGACGTGCTTGATGCCGTAGGCGCCGATCTTGCCGACCGCGAAGCCGACCGCCGCGCCGATCGCCAGCTCGGCGATGATCGTGCCGACCAGGACGTACCAGGAGTCCAGCTCGCCGGCGGTGGCGAAGGCGACCACCAGGATGACCACGGGCGCGTCGTTGAAGCCGGACTCGGCCTCCAGCAGACCGGTGAGCCGGTGCGGCAGCGGCACCATCCGCAGGACGGAGAAGACGGCGGCGGCATCGGTCGAGGAGACGATCGCGCCGAGCAGCATGGAGGTCCGCCAGTCCAGGCCGACCAGCCAGTGCGCGCCGGCGGCGGTGACGAAGACGCTGATCCCGACGCCGACGGTGGCGAGCACGGTGGCCGCCGGCATCACCGGTCTGACCTCGCGCCAGCTGGTCTTGAGGCCGCCCTCGGCCAGGATCACCACCAGGGCCGCGTAGCCGATCACCTGGGTCAGCGCGGCGTTGTTGAAGGAGACGCCGAGGCCGTTCTGACCGAGCGCGACACCGATGCCGAGATAGATCAGCAGGCTGGGCAGCCCCGACCGGGTCGAGATGCGCACGGCGACCACCGCGACCAGCAGGATCACGGAGAACTCAAGGAGCAGCTGGTTCAGGTGGTCGACATTCACGCAGGGGCACCTCGAGCAGGCTGGGGGCGGGCGGGGTGTCCGACGGCGGTGGGGCCGAAGGGGTGAGCCGACGGCAGGGGGCGCCGGACGATGACGGATCGCCGGTTGCTCCCCTAGCGGATCGTTACTCAGTCTAACATTTTGCCATATCTTTAGGTTCGCTCCGTCTCAGGGCCTCCCACCGGCCCCCGGGGCCTCTTCGTTGACCTCGTCCGATCCCACCGTGGGCGTCCCCCGTGCACGCCCGCCAGCCGAGTCGGCCTAATGTGGTGCCCTGTCATGGCCGAGTGCCCTGGACACGCCCGCCCGCCCCCCAGTCGAGGACCGCAAGGACCCAGATGCCCCGCTCGAAGAAGTTCCGGCGCGCCCGTCTGATCGTGATCGTGCTGGTCGTGCTGCTGGTGGCCGGCGCCGGCTACGGCGGCTACCGGGGGGTGGCCGCGGTCCGCGCGTCCTTCCCGGAGGTCGACGGCAGCGTCAAGGTCGCGGGCCTGAGCGCGCCGGTCGACGTGAAGCGCGACGCCAACGGCATCCCGCAGCTCTACGCCGACACCAGCGAGGACCTCTTCCGCGCCCAGGGCTACGTCCAGGCCCAGGACCGGTTCTGGGAGATGGACGTCCGGCGGCACATCACCGCGGGCCGGCTCTCCGAGATGTTCGGCGACGGCCAGGTCGACACCGACTCCTTCATCCGCACCATGGGCTGGCGCCAGGTGGCGCAGAAGGAGTACGACCTTCAGCTCTCGCCCGAGACCAAGAAGTACCTGCAGGCCTACGCCGACGGCGTCAACGCCTGGCTCGCCGAGCACCCCGGCGGCGAGAGCGCCTCGCTGGAGTACACCCTGCTCGGCGTCGTCAACGGCGACTACAAGCCGGAGCAGTGGAGCCCGGTCGACTCGGTGTCCTGGCTGAAGGCGATGGCCTGGAACCTCTCCGGGAACCTCCAGGAGGAGATCGACCGCTCGCTGCTCGCCCAGGACTTCAGCCCGGAGAAGATCGCCGAGCTGTACCCGGAGTACCCGTACGCGCGCAACGGCACGATCGTGAAGACCGGCACCGTGGTCGGCGACGCCTACCGGCCCGCCGACGGCTCCGGCCCGGCCAACGCCGGCACCGCCACCGCCCAGGGCGCGGCCGCGACCAAGGCGCTGCTCAAGGACGTCACCGACCGGATCGACGGGATGCCGCAGCTGCTCGGCCGCCAGGGGCAGGGCATCGGCTCCAACTCCTGGGTGATCGCCGGCTCCAACACCACCACCGGCAAGCCGCTGCTGGCCAACGACCCGCACCTCGGCCCCGGCCTGCCCTCGGTCTGGTACCAGATGGGCCTGCACTGCCGCACCGCCTCGCCCGCCTGCCAGTACGACGTCTCGGGCTTCACCTTCGCCGGCCTGCCGGGCGTGGTGATCGGCCACAACAAGGACGTCGCCTGGGGCTTCACCAACCTCGGCGCCGACGTCACCGACCTCTTCCTGGAGAAGGTCACCGGCCCGGACACCTACCTGGTGGACGGCAAGGAGACGAAGTTCGAGCTGCGCAAGGAGACCATCAAGGTGGCCGGCGGTGCGGACCGCACCATCACCGTCCGCACCACCCAGACCGGCGCCCCGCTGATCTCCGACCCGAGCACCGAGCAGCAGAACGTCGGCAAGTACGCGCCGAACGGCAACGCCGCCCCGGACCGCGGCACCGGCGGCTACGGCGTCGCCCTGCAGTGGACGGCGCTCAGCCCCGGCAAGACGATGGACGCCGTCTTCGCGCTGGACCGCGCCAGGAACTGGGACGAGTTCCGCGGTGCCGCCAAGGACTTCGCCGTCCCCGCCCAGAACCTGATCTACGCCGACGCGAAGAACATCGGCTACCAGGCCCCCGGCAACATCCCGATCCGCGGCAAGGGCGACGGCACCTACCCGGCGCCCGGCTGGGACTCGGCGTACCAGTGGAAGGGCTCGATCCCCTTCTCCGCCCTGCCCTACAGCCAGAACCCCTCCGCCGGGTACATCGTCACCGCCAACCAGGCCGTGGTCGACCCGTCGTACAAGTACTCGCTGACCAAGGACTGGGAGTACGGCACCCGGGCCAAGGAGATCACCGAGCAGATCGACCTCAAGCTCAAGAACAACGGCAAGATCTCGCCGGACGACATGAAGGACATGCAGCTCGACAACACCAGCGTCCTCGCCCGGACCCTGGTCCCGCTGCTGCTCAAGGTCCAGATCGACGACCCGTACGTGCGCGAGGCGCAGAACCTGCTGAAGGACTGGAACTACCACCAGGACGCCGACTCGGCCGCCGCCGCCTACTACAACGGCGTCTGGAGCCAGCTGCTCAGCCTCTCCTTCGGCCAGAAGTTCCCGGCCGACCTGCGGGCCAAGGACAACTGCCTGCTGGTGCGCCAGCAGGCGGACCCGACCAAACCCGACAGCGGGCGCACCGCCTCGATCGTCACCGAGTGCGGCACCCGCGACCCGGGCAAGGCCCAGCCGGACGGCGGCGACCGCTGGACCGAGGTGGTGCGCGGCCAGCTGGACAAGCCCGACAGCAGCTGGTGGACGTACATCGACTCGCAGCACCACGAGCAGAAGGGCCTCGACAACCTGCTCGCGGAGGCGATGAAGAACGCCCGCCAGGAGCTCACCGCGAAGCTCAGCAAGGACGTCTCCACCTGGAGCTGGGGCCGGCTGCACAAGCTGACGCTGCGCGAGCAGACCCTCGGCACCGACGACTCCTCGATCGCCTCCGGGCTCGTCCACCGGCTGCTCAACCGCGGCCCGTACCGCCTCTCCGGCGGCTCGGCGGCGGTCGACGCGGCGGGCTGGAACGCGGCCGCCGGCTACGAGGTGGACTGGATCCCCTCGATGCGGATGGTCGTCGACCTCAGCGACCTCGACGCCTCGCGCTGGGTCAACGTCGGCGGCGCCTCCGGCCACGCCTTCCACCCCAACTACAACGACCAGACCGACCTCTGGCTCAAGGGCGAACTGCTGACCTGGGCCTACTCCCCGGACGCGGTGGAGAAGGCGACCAAGCACCGGCTGGTGCTGACCACCGGCTGACCCCCGTCCGCCGACGCGGCCCCGCCCCCCGAGCACCGGGGAGCGGGGCCGCCGCCGTTCCTACCGTCGCCGCCGTTCCTGCCGCGGTCGGCGTCACCCCAGCCGGTGCAGCCCGGACGGGGTGAGCGCGACATCCACCGGCAGGTCGTGCGGCTCGGCCGGCACACTCTCCAGCAGCTCGTCCTCGTACAGCAGGACGGCCAGCAGCGGCCGCGCCCCGGCCCGGCCGAGCCGGGCCAGCACCCGGTCGTACGAGCCGCCGCCCCGGCCCAGCCGCAGCCCCCGGCGGTCCACCGCCAGGCCCGGCAGCAGCACCAGCGAGGCGGTGCGGACCGCCTCCGGGCCGAGCCGTTCGCCGACCGGCTCCAGCAGGCCGCGCCCGGCCGGGGCCAGCCCGTCCGAGCCGGTGTACGCCGCCCAGTCCAGGTCGTTGTCGGACAGCAGGACCGGCAGCAGCACCCGGACCCCGCGCGCCAGCAGCGCGTCCAGCAGCGGCCGGGTGCCCGGCTCGGCGCCGACCGACACGTAGGCGGCCACGGTGGCGCCCGGCGCGGCCAGCTCCCCGGCGTGCCCGGCCAGGGCGAGCGCGGCCGCCTCCCGGGACGGCGCGGTCAGCGCACGCCGCCCGGCCAGCAGCCGTGTCCTCAGCGCGCTCTTCTCGTTGTGCATGGGATCCTCCACGGCTCTGTGCCCCGTCACGCTCAGAGCCTGACATGCGGAAGGCGCCCCGATGTCCACCCCGCTCCTGGTCCAGGCCCTGGCCGTGCTGAGCGCGCCCGCGCTGGCCGGCGCCACCCTGCTCGGGTGGCGGCTGCGCCGCGGCGAGCGCGCCGCCGCCGACCGGGAGGCCCGGTTGCGCGAGCGGGCCGCCGAGCTGGAGGAGCGCTGCGCGGAACTGGAGCGCACCGCCTCCTGCGACCCGCTCACCGGGGTCTGGAACTACCGCCACCTCCAGCTCACCCTGGACCGCGAGATCGAGCGCGCCCGACGGGCCGACCAGGCCGAACCGCAGGACGGGCCGCGCCCGCTGGCCGTCCTGCTGCTGGAGATCGCCGGCTTCGAGGCCGTCATCGCCGAGCACGGCCGCGCCCGGGCCAACGCGATACTCCGCGACCTCGCCCAGCGGCTCGGCATGGAGATCCGCCGCTCGGACACCCTCGGCCGGTACAGCGGCGAGGAGTTCCTGATCGTGCTGCCGGACACCGGGGCCGAGGGCGCCGCACAGGTCGCCGAGCGCCTGGTCTGGTCGGTCCGCCGCCACCTGCTGCTGGACTGGTCCTCCGGCGCGCGCGAGGACCGCCGCCCGCACGGCAACGGCCTGACCGCCGCCGTCGGCCTGGCCGTCCTGCCGGAGGACGGCACCCACGCCGCGGTGCTGCTGCGGGCCGCCGACCGGGCCCTGGCCGCGGCCCGCGCGGCGGGCGGCGACCGCTGGCACAGAGCCTTTTCCCCCAGGCCGGACGGTGGTCCCGATGCCGAACGTGACCGTTCGGAAAAGCCGGGTAGTCTGTCGCCCTGTGTCGGTGGGGACCCCCTCAGCCCACCCGCCACTGCCCATACGCCTGCCACTGTGGCCGGGCCACGCGACGTGCTGTCATAGCCGCTTCCATGCGCTCGGCCGGGCGAAAACATGCCTTAGTAAGGTAAACGCATGACGACGACCAACTCCCGAATTCCGGTAACCAAGGCCGTGGTGCCCGCGGCCGGACTGGGCACCCGCTTCCTGCCGGCCACGAAGGCCACGCCTAAGGAGATGCTGCCCGTCGTCGACAAGCCGGCGATCCAGTACGTCGTCGAGGAGGCCGCCTCCGCGGGGCTGTCCGACATACTGATGGTCACCGGCCGGAACAAGCGCGCCCTCGAGGACCACTTCGACCGCGCGTACGAGCTGGAGGAGCTGCTCGCCCGCAAGGGCGACCAGGACCGGCTGCGCCGGGTGCGCGAGTCCGTCGACCTGGCCAACATGCACTACGTCCGCCAGGGCGACCCCAAGGGCCTCGGCCACGCCGTCTCGGTCGCCGAGCAGCACGTGGCCGGCCAGCCCTTCGCCGTCCTGCTCGGCGACGACCTGATCGACCCGCGCGACCCGCTGCTCTCCCGCATGATCGAGGTCCAGCAGGAGCTCGGCGGCTCGGTCGTCGCGCTCATGGAGGTCGACCCCTCGCAGATCCACCTGTACGGCTGCGCGGCCGTCAAGGCCAACGGCTTCGGCGAGGACGTCTTCCAGGTGACCGACCTGGTCGAGAAGCCGGACACCGCCGACGCCCCGTCGAACTACGCGGTCATCGGCCGCTACGTCCTCGACCCCTCGGTCTTCGACGTCCTGCGCGAGACCCAGCCCGGCCGCGGCGGCGAGATCCAGCTGACCGACGCCCTGCGCGAGCTGACCACCCGCGACGCCGAGTCCGGCGGCCAGGTGCACGGCGTGCTGTTCAAGGGGCGCCGCTACGACACCGGCGACCGTGCGGACTACCTGCGCGCTATCGTCCGACTGGCCTCCGAGCGCGAGGACCTGGGCCCGGAGTTCCGCTCCTGGCTCAAGGAGTTCGTCGCCTCCGAGATGCAGGACTGACACACCGACAGAGAGCGAGTGCGCCGATGACCGGGTCCACGGAGAGCAGTACCACCCCCGCCGCAGCCTGCTGCGACGGATCCGCGGACCCGGCACCGGCCGCTCGCCCGGCCCGCCTGTGGACCGTCGACGAGCACCTCGCCGACGTCCTGGCGGCCGTCGGCCCGCTGCCCGCGATCGAGCTCCAGCTGCTCGACGCCCAGGGCTGCCGGCTCGACGAGGACGTGGTCGCCGACGGCGACCTCCCCCCCTTCGACAACAGCTCGATGGACGGCTACGCCGTCCGCACCGCCGACACCACCGGGGCCACCACCGAGTACCCCTCGGTGCTCGCGGTGGTCGGCGACATCGCCGCCGGCGCCGGTGAACTGCCCCGGGTCGGTCCCGGCCAGGCCGCCCGGATCATGACCGGCGCACCCGTGCCGCCCGGCGCCGAGGCCGTCGCCCCGGTCGAGTGGACCGACGGCGGCAGCGGTACCGGCGAGGCCGCCGACGCGATGACCGCTCCCGTCGAGGACGAGGAGGTCCGGGTCCGGCGCCCGGTCGCCGAGGGCGCCCACATCCGCCGCCGCGGCAGCGACGTCGCCGCCGGCGCGCGCGTGCTGGAGGCCGGCACCCGGCTCGGCCCGACCCAGCTCGGCCTGCTCGCCGCGATCGGCCGGGCCGCCGTACGGGTCCGCCCGCGCCCGCGCGTGGTGGTGCTCTCCACCGGCAGCGAACTGGTCCAGCCCGGGGAGCCGGTCGGCCCCGGGCAGATCGCCGACTCCAACAGCTTCACCCTCACCGCGGCCGCCCTGGACGCCGGCGCCATCGCCTACCGGGTCGGCGGCGTGCCGGACGACGCCGACCGGCTGCGCGCCGTCCTGGAGGACCAGCTCGGCCGGGCCGACCTGATCGTCACCAGCGGCGGGGTCAGCGTCGGCGCGTACGACGTGGTCAAGGAGGTCTTCGAGTCCTACGGCGGGATGGACTTCCGCCGGCTGCGGATGCAGCCCGGCAAGCCGCAGGGCTTCGGCCGGATCGGTGCCGGGGCTGGCGTCCCGCTGATGGCGCTGCCCGGCAACCCGGTGAGCGCGTACATCTCCTTCGAGCTGTTCGTCCGGCCGGTCATCCGCACCATGCTCGGCGCCGCCGACGTGCACCGCCCGGTGGTCCGGGCCGTCTGCCCGGTGGCGCTGCGCTCGCCCGCGGGGCGGCGGCAGTTCCTGCGCGGGCGGTACTCGGCGGCCGACGGCGTGGTCGAACCGGTCGGCGCCGCGGACTCGCACCTGGTCGGCGCCCTGGCCCGGGCGGACTGCCTGATCACCGTGCCGGAGGACGTCGTCGAACTGCCCGCGGGCAGCGCGGTCGAGGTCGTCCTGCTCGGCGGCTGACCGCACGGCGCGGCGGGCCGTCTCGGGTACTGACACGGCCCGTCCCACGCACCGGCCGGGGCTGGGGGTACGGTAGCGCGGTATTCGACCTGCGCCCCCTGGAGTACCCCGTGAGCACCTCACCCCCCGGCGACCGCCTCACCCACGTCGACGAGCAGGGCGCGGCCCGGATGGTCGACGTGTCGGAGAAGACCGCCACCGTGCGCACCGCCGTCGCCGCCGGCCGGGTCCGGGTCGCCCCCCGGGTGGTCGAGCTGCTGCGCGGCGAGGGCGTGCCCAAGGGCGACGCGCTCGCCGTCGCCCGGATCGCCGGGATCATGGGCGCCAAGAAGACCCCCGAGCTGATCCCGCTCTGCCACCCGATCGCGGTCTCCGGCGTGCAGGTGGACCTCGCCGTCACCGACGAGGCGGTCGAGATCACCGCCACCGTGCGGACCGCCGACCGCACCGGCGTCGAGATGGAGGCGCTCACCGCCGTCGCGGTGGCCGGCCTGACCGTGATCGACATGGTCAAGGCCGTCGACAAGGCCGCCGCCATCGAGGACGTCCGGGTGATCGCCAAGACCGGCGGCAAGAGCGGCGACTGGTTCGCCCCGGGGAGCCCGCAGTGAGGGCCCTCGCCGTCACCGTCTCCAACCGCGCCTCGGCCGGCGTCTACGCCGACAAGGGCGGCCCGCTACTGGTGGCCGGCCTGCGCGCGATGGGCTTCACGGCCGACGGCCCCCGGGTCGTCCCGGACGGCGAGCCGGTCGAGGCGGCCCTGCGGGAGGCCGTCGAGGCCGGCTACGACGTGGTGCTCACCACCGGCGGCACCGGCATCTCGCCGATGGACCTCACCCCCGAGATGACCGCCCGGGTGATCGACCGGCAGATCCCCGGCATCCCCGAGGCCATCCGGGCGTACGGCCGCGAGAAGGTCCCCACCGCGGCGCTGTCCCGTGGGCTGGCCGGCCTCGCCGGACGTACCCTGATCGTCAACCTGCCGGGCTCGACCGGCGGCGTCAAGGACGGCCTGGCCGTCCTGGAGCCGCTGCTGGCCCACGCCGTCGACCAGCTCGGCGGCGGGGACCACCCCAGGCCCGACACCCCGCCTGCCCCTGGGAGTACGCACTGAACGCCGGCTGGCCGGTAGAGCTCCACGAGGGGGATGTCGCGCTGCGCCCGATCCGGGCCCGCGACCAGCGCGACTGGCAGGAGGTCAGCCGCCGCAACCGGGACTGGCTGCTGCGCTGGGAGGCCACCGTGCCGCCCGGCCCGGCCGGCCACGGCGCCGGCCCGCGTCCGACGTACCGGCAGATGGTCCGCTTCCTGCGCGGCGAGGCCTCGGCCGGTCGGATGCTGCCCTTCGTGGTGCTCCACCAGGGCCGGCTGGTCGGACAGCTGACGGTCGGCGGGATCACCTGGGGCTCGATGTGCTCGGCCAACGTCGGCTACTGGGTCGACGAGGCGGTGGCCGGGCGCGGCATCATGCCGACCGCCGTGGCCCTGTCGGTGGACCACTGCTTCCGCACCCTCGGGCTGCACCGGATCGAGGTGTGCATCCGGCCGGAGAACGGTCCGAGCCGCCGGGTGGTGGAAAAGCTGGGCTTCCGCTCGGAGGGAATGCGCCCCCGCTATCTGCACATCGACGGTGACTGGCGGGACCACCTGGTGTACGCACTCACCGCCGAGGAGGTCCCCGAGGGGATGCTGGAGCGGTGGCGGACGCTCAGTTCCAGCCGCAGACCTCGTAATTGAATATATGTTCGAAAGAAATATCGATATGGCATCGGCGCGGCGACGGACGGGCACAAATACCGGCAAAATAGTCGGAGAATCAGCTTGATCACACGACACGCCGTGCCAAATTGCTGCCAGGCCTTACCCGGCGCCCGTACGGTGTGAAACGTGAGCAGTAGCGGCCTTATCTACGCCGTCATCGTAGGGGCCTGGGCCGCCTATCTGGTGCCGATGTGGCTCCGCAGGCAGGACGAGCTCAACGAGGCGCGTCCGACGGAGCGCTTCAGCACCGCCATCCGCCTGCTGGCCGGGCGTTCGGCGCTGGAGCGGCGGGCATCCCGGGCCCTGGGCGACGACCTGCGTGACGACGAGCAGAGCAGTGACGACGGCCCTCCCGTGCGGGACGCGGCCGACTCCGGCGACCCCGCGGACGGTGCGACGGTCGAGCCGGCCCCCGAGCACGCGCCGGTGCGGTCCGGCGACCGCCAGGCCGAGCAGGCCGAGCGGGCCGAGCGGGCCGAGCGGGCCGACGACCGGCCGGCCGAGCGGGCGGCCGAGGACTCCGCCGAGCGGCGGGCCGGGGCCGTGCGCCGGGCGCGCCTGCTGGCCCGGCGCCGCCGGATGGTCACCGTCCTCTTCCTGGCGTTCGCGCTCGGCGCGGTCGTCGCGGCGGTGGCCGGTCTGGCCTTCCTCTGGGTCCCGGCGGTCCCGGCGGCCCTCCTGACCTTCTACATCGGCCACCTGCGCAAGCTGGAGCGCCAGCGGTACGAGGTGAAGCTCGACCGGGCCCGCGCCGCCCAGGCCGCCGAGCGGCTGCGCAAGCGCGAGCGGGAGCGCCGGCGGGCCGACGCCCGTGCGGCCGAGGCCGCGGAGCAGGCCGAGCCCGCCCCGGCGCCGAGCACGGCCGCCGGGCGCGGCCGCCCGCACCTGAGGCTCGCCACCGACCCGGCCCAGGGCGCCCCGCGCCGGACCGGGTCGGCCTCCGCCGTGGCGGAGGTGACCGAGCACGAGGAGTGGGTCGACGGCATGCGCGAGCGCGGTGCGGCCGGTCCGGACTCCTGGGAGCCGGTGCCCGTCCCGCTGCCGACCTATGTGACCGCTCCGGTGGCCCCCCGGGTCACCCGCGGCCTCGACCTGTCGGCCCCCGGCACCTGGACCGCCGGCCGCTCCGCCGACGCGCACTCCACCGAGGCGCGGAACACCCCGCTCTTCGACCAGTACGCCGAGGCGCCCGCCGCCGAGCTCCGCCCCCGCGCCGCCAACGAGTAGTCCGCGCCGGACCCCTCACCAGCGGGGGTGGTCACGGACCCCCTCCAAAGGGTGCTAGAGTTTCATCTCGTTGGGGCTGTGGCGCAGTCCGGTAGCGCACCTCGTTCGCATCGAGGGGGTCAGGGGTTCGAATCCCCTCAGCTCCACCCAACGGAAGTCCCGCCCGATCGTTCAGATCGGGCGGGACTTCTGCGTTGTACGGGGAGGGCGCGCTGACGGGGTGTCGGCCGCGGTCAGTGCTTGACGATCACGACGGTGCACGGCGCGTGGTGGACGCAGTAGTGGCTGACCGAGCCCAGGGCCGCGCCGGGCGGGGCGTGGCGGCCGCGACTGCCCAGGACGAGGGCGTCGGCGCCCTCGGCGGCGGCCGACAGGGCGGGGCCGGGCGGACCGGCCTTGAGGTGGCGCCGGACCGGGGGAGCGGCGCCGGGGAGGGCCGCGGCCAGCGCCTCGTCGAGGATCCGGGCGGCGCAGCGCTCCGGTTCGAAGCCGTCCAGCGCGGGAGGGACGAGGCCCCGCTCGCCGTACAGGCCGGGGAACTCCCAGACCGCCACCGCCTCCAGGACGCCGCCGGTCTGGGCGGCCAGCCGGGCCGCCCAGCGGACGGCCGCGTGGGAGAGCGGTGAGCCGTCCACGCCCACCACGATCCTGCCGTCCGGCTGCCGGGCCATGGTTCGAGCGTAGGGCCTGCGGGGCCGGGGCGCCGGGGCGGCGGGACGACCGAGGGCCGGCCGGAGGTGTCCGGCCGGCCCTCGGGGAGGGGCGGGTGCCGTCAGGGCTGCCCGGAGCCCGCGTAGGGGCCCGGCTGCGGGGCGCCGGCCTGCGGCGGGACGCTGCCGTAGCGGGCCGGACGGCGGCCGCGCGGGTGGCGGGTCAGGGTGTAGCCGGCCACCCCCGCGAGGGCGGCCAGCGCGCCGCCGGCCACGGTCCAGAACCAGCGGCTGTTCCAGCCGGAGAACCAGCCCGAGTACCAGTGGTCCTCGGCCTCCGCCGGTGCGGCCGCCTGGGCGGCGTTCGCCGCGCCGCCGCCCACCGGGGGCACCAGCGGGGCCTTGAGCTCGCCGCCCTCGGGCTGGGCGTTGTCCGCGTCGCCCTTGACGCCGACGTGCAGCTGGACGGAGGCGGCGAGGCCGAGGTCCGGCTGCGGGGCGTCGGAGAGCGCGAGGCGGACGTAGTAGGTGCCCGGCAGCGGGTCGCCCGACCACGGCTCGGCCCAGGAGCGGACCTCGCGCATGGTGCAGCTCAGCGAGAGCGCGGGGGCGGCCGCCTCGCCGGTGGCGTTCTGGGTGCCGGCGGTGCAGGACTGGCGGCGGCGCAGGCCGTCGAAGACCTCGACGCTCCAGGTCTGCGGGCCGTGCCGGTCGGCGGCGGGAGGCAGGTTGACGGTCAGGCCGATCGTCGGGGTCTGCCCCTCGGACGCGCCGAACGCCCAGTACAGGTAGTCGCCGGTGGAGGCGGCGACGTTGGCGTCCTGACCTGCGGCGAGGTTGATCGCGGTCAGGAAGGACGTCCCGGCCTTGGTGGCCGGGGCGGGCTTGCCGCTCGCGCTCGGCGAGGGGGACGGCGAGGCGGCCGAGGCGGCGGGCGCCGCCACGGCGAGGGCCGGGAGCAGGGCGAACCCGGCCAGGGAGGCGCGCAGGGCGCGGTGGGTCGTCAGGGTGGGCATCGTCAGTTCTCCCGCCAGACGGCGATTCGCCAGCGTGCGATCCAGCCGAACAGCAGGCCGGTCAGCAGGCCGGCCAGGGTGAGCACCAGCAGCAGGATCCAGCCGCGGCCGAGACCCATCGCCGGGCCGTCCGGGGCGGGCGAGGCGGTGGCCAGGTCGACGGTCAGCTCCAGCGGGAGGCCGGGGTCGGCCTGCACGCCGGCCTGGGCGGCGAGCGAGTTGCTGACCACCAGGCAGACGGTGGTCTCCGGCTTGCCGCTCGGCGAGCCGGACGGGGTGGCGGAGGCGTAGCCCTTGGAGTCGTCGGTGGACCAGCGCAGGCCGGTGGAGACCACGTCGGTCCGGCCGCTGCCCGCGTCGGTGCCGCGGACCAGCTCCTGGCCGCTCGTGCTGGTGGCCTGGAGCAGGACGCCGTAGTCGCGGGCCACCGGCCGGTCGAGCGAGACGCTGACCGAGGCGCGCAGCTCCTGGCCGGCCTTGACCGGGATGCGGTAGACGCGGTGCTCGGAGAACTTCTCCCGGTCGCTGTAGACGCCGGGGGTGAGCACCGGTGCGCTCTCGCACTTGTCGGTGCCCGCGGTCTTGACCGGCGTCACGGCGTAGGTGTCGCTGGAACGGACGACCAGCTGCTTGACCTTCTCGGTGAGCTGGTCCTGCGAGCGGACGTCGGTGTAGGTGCCGCCGGTGGCGTTGGCGATGCAGAGCAGCTGCTGACGGGTCTTGTCGTCGTGCGCCAGGCCGAGGGTGTCGACCACCAGGTGGATGCCCTGGGCGGCGAGCTCGCGGGCCACGTCGCACGGGTCCGGCGGGGCGCAGGAGTCCTCGCCGTCGGTGATCAGGACCACCCGGCGGGTGGTCTCGCCCTTGCCGAGGTCCTGGGCGGCGCCGCGCAGGGCGAGGCCGATCGGGGTCCAGCCGGTCGGGCGCAGGGTCGCCACCGCGGTCTTGGCCTCGACCTTGTTGGTCTTGCCGACCGGGAAGAGCTGCTTGGTGTCCTGGCAGCCCTGGGCCTTGTCGTCGCCGGGGTAGTTGGCGCCGAGGGTGCGGATGCCGAAGTCGGTCTCCGCGGGCAGGGCGTCGATCACCTCGTTCAGGGACTGCTGGGCCACCGCGATGCGGCTCTTGCCCTCGATGTCGGTGGCCCGCATGGAGCCGCTGACGTCGAGTACGAGGTCGACCCGGGGGGCTTCCTTGCCGGCGGAGCCGGCTGATGGTTCGTCGGCATGGGCGGGCAGGCCGCTGAGCAGCGCACCGCCTGTTATCGCCAGGGCGGCCAGCAGGCTGCCGAGCCTGGCCTTTGGTCGTCGTCCGGTAGTCACCCGCCGAATCCTAGGGCGTGTTCGCGAAGTCGCGTCGGGCCCGCGGATCGTCAGGCCCGGCCCGGGGAGCACCAGTTCGCCACGGTCGGCGGGGGGAGCGCGCGGGCGGGGTGGCTCCGGGTGTGAACTTCCGGGCTCCGGTGGCCGATCGGCCGTGGGTGTGGATGTTCACGCCGGTCCTGCGAGGGCCGGACTAGCCTTCGGGCCGGGAGAGGCGGAGGGGGCGCGCGGATGGAGCTGGCCGGGGTAGGCAAGCGGTACGGGCGGGGCGGGCGGCGTACGTGCCGGAGCGCTTCCCGCCCGCGCTGCCGTTCGACGCCCTGGCTCGAACTGCTGCTCGCCGCCGGGCTGCTGGCCGCGGGGGCGGCGGGGTCCTCGGCGCTGGCCGGCCGACGCCCGGGGTGACCGCCGTGGGCCGTCGCTTCAATGCGGGACACACCGGATGGAAGAGCCAATAAATATGGATAGCGCTCGTTAGGGTGACGAACGGGGCAGGGCGCCGCTACACCGGCGCCCGCGCCCGGCCGGCATGTCCGACTGATTGGAAGGACCCGCACGTGAGCAACCTCTTCGCGATCGCCTACCCGGATCTGGCCACCGCCCAGGCGGTGCGCAGCGAGGCGGTCGGCCTGCAGACGCAGAAGCTGATCGACCTGGAGGACGCCGTCGTCGTGGAGCGCCGCGGCGACGGCCGGATCAAGCTGCACCAGCAGGTCAGCACCACGGGCGCGGGCGCCGCCTCGGGCGCGCTCTGGGGCGGCGTCATCGGGCTGCTGTTCTTCATGCCGTTCCTCGGGGCGGCGGTCGGCGGCGCGGCGGGCGCGGCGGTCGGCGCCTCCACCGACATCGGGGTGGACGACACGTTCATGCGCGAGGTCGGCGAGCACCTCCAGCCGGGCACCGCCGCGGTGTTCCTGCTGGTCCGCAAGGCCACCGCGGACAAGGTCGTCCCCGCGCTGGCCCGCTACGGCGGAAAGATCATCCAGACCTCGCTCTCCGCCGAGGCCGAGGCCGAACTGAAGGCGACCGTCGATGCGTCCCGGGCGCAGGCCGCCCCGACCCCCGCCTGAGGCGCCGCACCGGTCTGACCCGACCAGCCGCTCACGTCGGGGCGGACGGGCCCGCGGCCCGTCCGCCCCGATCGCCATCCCCCGGTCGGCGCCAACTCCGCAGGACGGTCCGTGGCCACTCCCTCCGCCGTGACGAGAACCGCAGGCCGGCCGCGCCGGACCGTGCGGACCCGGCGCAACACCGAACTCGCGCTGGTCCTGGCCGCGGTGCTGCTCGCCGTCTTCGGCTACGCCGAGGTCGGCGTCAACATCGACGGCACGGTGCCCGCCGACGCGGGCGAGTACGGCGCGGCGCTCGGCGTGCTCGCGCTGCTGGCGCACGCCGTGGTCCGCTGGAAGGCGCCGTACGCGGACCCGTTGCTGCTGCCGATCGCGGTGCTGCTCAACGGGGTCGGGCTGGTCGTCATCTACCGCCTGGACCGGGCCACCGCCGGCGGCGGCGCGGCGCCCACCCAGCTGCTCTGGTCGACCCTCGGGGTGGCGCTGTTCATCGCCGTCGTCCTGCTGCTGCGCGACCACAAGCGGCTCCAGCGCTACGCCTACAGCGGGGCGCTGGTCGCCCTGGTCCTGCTGGTCCTGCCGATCTTCTTCCCGCCGGTGTACGGCTCGCGGATCTGGATCACGATCGGGCCGCTCTCGTTCCAGCCGGGGGAGTTCGCCAAGATCCTGCTGGCGGTCTTCTTCGCCGCCTACCTGGCGGTGCACCGCGACGCGCTGGCGCTCACCGGCCGCCGGGTGCTCTGGTTCCAGTTACCGCGCGGGCGGGTGCTCGGACCGGTGCTGCTGATCTGGGCGGCCTTCGTCGGGATCCTCGTCCTGGAGACCGACCTCGGCACCTCGCTGCTGTTCTTCGGCCTGTTCGTGGTGATGCTGTACGTGGCCACCGCGCGCAGCGGCTGGATCGCCATCGGGCTGTTCCTGGCCGCGGTGGCGGCGGTCGGGGTCGGCTGGCTCTCGCCGCACGTGCACAGCCGGGTCGGCGACTGGCTGGACCCGCTCGGCTCGATCGCCGCCGGGAGGGGCGCCAACCAGATCGCCCAGTCGCTGTTCGCCTTCGCCTGGGGCGGGGAGCTGGGGGCCGGCCTCGGCAACGGGCACTCCGTCCTGATCGGCTTCGCCGCCAAGTCGGACTTCATCCTCGCCACCATCGGCGAGGAGCTGGGCCTGACCGGACTGGTCGCGCTGTTCCTGCTCTACGCGCTGCTGGTCTCCCGGGGCTTCCGGACCGGCATCGCGCTGCGCGACCCGTTCGGGCGGCTGCTGGCGATCGGGCTGGCCGCGATCGTCGGCCTCCAGGTGTTCGTGGTGGCGGGCGGGGTGCTGGACCTCATCCCGCTGACCGGGATGACCCTGCCGTTCGTCGCCCAGGGCGGCTCCTCGGTGGTCACCAACTGGATCATCGTCGCGCTGCTGGTCCGGATGAGCGACCTCGCCCGCCGCCCGGCCCCCGAGGAGGCCCCGTGATCCGCCGCGACCGGCCGGCCCGGCCGAAGGGCTCGACCAACGGCCCGCAGGGCCTGCCCGGGATCTCCGTCACCGGCCGCCGGGCCGGCACCTTCTGCCTGGTGCTGATCGTGGCGCTGTGCGTCCAGGCCACCCGGGTGCAGGTGTTCCGGGCGAAGGAGCTGAACCACAACGCCGCCAACCAGCGGCTCACCGTCGAACGCTACTCGCAGCCGCGCGGCAACATCCTGGTCGGCTCCGACACCGTCACCGGCTCCACGCCCACCGGCGGACGCTACGACTACAAGCGCACCTACACCGACGGCCCGCTGTACGCCGCCGTCACCGGCTACTCCTCGCAGACCTACGGCAACACCCAGCTGGAGGGGACGGAGGACGAGCTGCTCTCCGGGACCGACAGCCGGCTGGCGAGCTGGGCGGTCTGGGACGCCGTCGCGCGCCGGCAGAACCCGGGCGGCGACGTCTACACCACCATCAACCGGGCCGCCCAGCAGGCCGCCATGCGGGGCCTGGGCGGGCAGCAGGGCGCGGTCGCCGCGATCGAGCCCGCCACCGGCCGCATCCTGGCGCTGGCCAGCACCCCCTCCTACGACCCCGGGTCTTTCGCCGGCACCTCCGCCGCCGACCAGGCGGCCTGGAACAGGCTGCAGGCCGACACCGACCAGCCGATGCTCAACCGGGCGCTGCGCCAGACCTACCCGCCCGGCTCGACCTTCAAGGTGGTCACCGCGGCGGCCGCGCTGGAGAACGGGGTGGTCACCGACATCGACGCGCCGACGGACGCGCCGTACCCGTACGTGCTGCCGGGCACCACCACCCCGCTGGTCAACGACACCTCCGCCTGCGACGAGCCCGGCCAGTCGCTGGACGACGCCATGGTCCGCAGCTGCAACAGCGTCATGGGCTACCTCGGGGTGCAGGTGGGCCTGGACGGGATGGTCGCGATGGCCGGGAACTTCGGCTTCAACGACCCGAAGCTGGACACCCCGGTCCGGGCGGCGCGCTCCAACTTCGACACCGAGATGAACCGGTCGCAGCTCGCGCTCTCCTCGATCGGCCAGTTCGACACCGCGGCCACCCCGCTGGTGATGGCGATGGTCGCGGCCGGGGTCGCCAACGGCGGCACGGTGCTGCGTCCACAGCTTGTGGACAGGCTGACCAGGAGCGACGGCACCACGGTGCAGCTGATGAAGCCCTCGACGTACCGGCAGGCGATGAGCCCGGCGGTGGCGGGGCAGGTGCAGCGGCTGATGACCGACGTGGTGGAGAACGGCACCGGGCGCAACGCCCGGATCGCCGGCGCGGTGGTCGGCGGCAAGACCGGCACCGCCCAGCACGGGGTGGACAACAGCGGCACGCCGTACGCCTGGTTCATCTCCTGGGCGAAGCCCGCCGGCTCGGACCGGGTGCCGCCGGTGGCGGTCGCCGTGGTGATCGCCGACAGTGACGCCACCGATGTCACCGGTGGGGGCCTCGCGGCTCCGATCGCGCGCTCGGTGATGCAGGCGGTTCTCGGTGGTTGAGCCACCCGGATGGCGCTGACCTGCCGCTTAGTCGTTCGACAGGGGATCTGTCGCCTGCGAAGTGTCCGGTTTGTGCCGGGCGGTGCGACGATTCGTACAATGCGCGCGGTGTGACTGTTCGTTTGCGACACTGGTGCTTTCGCGGGGTACTGTCCCATCTTTGTTCGGTTGGTCCCCGATGACACCCCACGGCATCTTTGGTGACCGGCCGCTCTAGGTCCCGTCCGGCCCTAGGACACCCTCCCCCGCCCAGAAGGATCAGGTTTTGGCCAGCAACACCCTCGGCGCGCGTCTGCTGCGGCGCAAGCCCGTATCCACCCTGATCGCCGAGAGCGAGGGCCGCGACGCCCTCCCCGCCGGTGCGCCCGAGGAGGGCGGACGCTCCGGCATCCACCTGCGGCGCTCGATCGGCCTCTGGCAGCTGTCCTCGATCGGCATCGGCGCGACCGTCGGCACCGGGATCTTCTTCGTGCTCAGCACGGCCGTCCCGGAGGCCGGTCCGGCCGTCATCCTGTCCTTCGTGATCGCCGCCATCACCGCCGGGCTCACCGCGCTCTGCTACGCCGAGATGGCCTCCGCGATCCCGGTCTCCGGCTCCTCCTACTCGTACGCCTACGCCACCCTCGGCGAGGGCGTCGCGTTCGGCGTGGGCATCTGCCTGCTGATGGAGTACGGCGTCTCGGCCTCCGCGATCGCGGTGAGCTGGGCCGAGTACCTGAACAAGTTCCTCGACCTGGCCTTCGGGGTGCAGATCCCCGAGGCCGTCTCCGGCGCGCCCGACAGCACCCACTGGTTCAACCTGCCGGCGCTGATCCTGGTCGCGCTGGTCTGCATCCTGCTGATCCGCGGCGTCAGCGAGTCGGTGAAGGTCAACGCGGCGATGGTGGCCGTCAAGATCCTGATCCTGCTGCTCTTCATCGGCGTCGGCCTGACCGGGTTCCACTCCGGCAACCTGACCCCGTTCATGCCGCTGGGCATCGGCGGCGTGCAGGTCGCGGCCTCCAGCATCTTCTTCTCGTTCATCGGCCTGGACGCCGTGTCCACCGCCGGTGAGGAGGTCAAGAACCCGCGGCGCACCCTGCCGCTGGCGATCATCATCTCGCTGGTCGTGGTCACCCTGCTGTACATTCTGGTCGCCCTGGTCGGCATCGGCGCCCAGCCCTGGGAGAAGTTCGACGGCCAGGAGGCCGGCCTCGCCCAGATCCTGCAGGACATCACCGGGCAGAGCTGGCCCGCGATGGTCTTCGCGATCGGCGCGATCATCTCGATCTTCAGCATCACCCTCGTGGTGATCTACGGCCAGACCCGCATCCTGTACTCGATGGGCCGCGACGGCATGCTGCCCAAGCGCTTCGCCCAGCTCTCGCCGCGGACCGGGACCCCGGTCTGGAACACCATCGTGGTCGGCGTGGGCGTCGGACTGCTGGCCGCCTTCATCCCGCTGAACGTCCTGGCCGACATCACCAGCCTCGGCACCCTGATCGCCTTCTCGGTGGTCTCGGTCGGCGTGATCATCCTGCGCCGCACCCAGCCCGACCTGCCGCGCGGCTTCAAGGTGCCCGGCTACCCGGTCGTCCCGCTGATCAGCGTGGGCTTCTGCATCTACCTGATCACCGGTCTGCACGCCGACACCTTCCGGGCCGGTGCGATCGCCCTCGTCGTCGCGCTGGTGGTCTACTTCGGCTACAGCATCAAGCACTCCAAGCTGAACCAGGAGCAGCAGGCCGAGTCGGCCGACGCCCCGAAGGGCTGAGACCCGACCCCCGCTTCGCGGGGCCGCCGGCCGGAACCACGCCCCGGCGGCCCCGCCAAGCCCACCGGACACTCCCTGCCCCGACATGGCGACAGGGCGCGGCCCCCACCCATAACCTTCCTCCATGGTGAGCACCCGCACGCCCGGCCCGTCCCGCCCACGCGGCCGCTTCACCGGCCGTAGCGGCACACCGACCCCGCCCGCGGCGGCCGGTCCGCCGACCAGACGCGAGCGCCTGCGCCGCGGACTGGCACCCCGTCCGTTCCCCCGTCAGCGTGGCGAGGGCCCCCAGCTCCCCCCGCCCGAACGGCTGATGCACGCCCGGCTCGCCTCGCGGCGCTGGGTCCAACTGCTCGGCTGCGCGATCGCGGCGGTCTGGGCGGCCGCCTTCCCCGTCGTCTCCGACCTGCCCAACCAGCGGCTCTGGGGTGCCGTCGCGGCTCCCGCGTACACCCTCGCCGGGCTGCTCTGCCTGGTCCTGCCCCGCCGCTTCGCGGCCCGGGTGGCGGCCGGGGTCGCCCTGCTGGGCGCCGTCCTGGTGCCGCTGGCGATGCTGGCCCTGCAGGGCCGCCACCAGTCCGAGGTGATGGTGGTCGAACGCTCGGCGCACCTGCTGCTCACCACCGGCAGCCCGTACCTGCCGCACCCGGTGGTGGTGACCGACTACAACCCGTACCTGCCGGCGATGACGCTGTTCGGGATGCCGCGCGCCGTGCTGGGCAACGGCGGCCCGGTGGCGCAGCTGCTCGGGGACGCCCGGATCTGGTTCGCGCTGGCCTTCCTGACCTGTCTGCTGGCCAGCTGGCGGCTGCTGCGGCCCTCCCGGGACCGCGCCCCGCTGCTGCCGCTGGCCGTGCTCACCGCGTCGCCCCTGATAGCGCTGGCGCTGGTGGTCGGCGGGGTGGACCTGCCGCTGATCGGGGTCTGCTGTCTGGCCATGGCGCTGGCCGAGCGGGACCGCACGATCCAGGCGGGGCTGGTGCTGGCGCTGGCCTGCACCCTCAAGTGGACGGCCTGGCCGGCGCTGCCGGTGGCCGTGCTGCTGCTCTGGCGGCTCTACGGGCGGCGGCCGGCCGCCCGGGCCGGGCTGACCGCGCTCGGCGCCGGGCTGGCGGTCATCCTGCCGTCCGCGCTGACCCGGGCGGACGCGCTGCGCGAGCAGGTGGTGCGGTTCCCGCTGGGGCTGACCGCGATCCAGACGCCGGCCGGGAGCCCGCTGCCGGGCAAGGTGCTGGCCGGGTTCGGGCCGACCGGGCACACCGTCTCGCTGGCGCTGATGACGGTGGGCGGGATCGGGGTGGCGATCTGGCTGCTGGCCCGTCCGCCGGTCTCCGCGATCGCCGCCGCCGACCTGCTGGCGGCGGGGCTGGCGATCGCGTTCATGCTGGCGCCGGCGGGGCGCTTCGGGTACCTGGCGCTGCCGGTCGTGCTGGTGATCTGGCCCCGGCTGGCGGCCCACCGCTGGAGCGGGCGGCCGCGGATACCGGCGAACTGCCTGCTGGCCCGGGCGGTGCCCACCGTGCCCCTGCCCCGGCGCTGAGCACCGGGGCGGGGGAGGGGCCGGGCCGGTCCCGGCGGCGGGTCAGCGGTTGCCGGCGGCCTTGATGACGGCGGCGACGGCCGGGCCGGCCGCGTCGGCGCCGTGGCCGCCGGCCTGCACCTCGGCGGCGACGGCGATGTTGCCCCGGTAGGCGGTGAACCAGCTGTTGGTGGTGGCCATGCCGGTCACCTCGGCGGAGCCGGTCTTGGCGCCCGCGTTGTCGGAGATCCCGGCCATCGCGGTCTTGGCGGTGCCGTCCTTGGCGGTGGCGGCCATCATCGAGCGCAGCTTGCCCGCGACATCGGGGGCGAGGTTGCGGGCGGCCTTCTGCTGCGGGAGCTCGGCGACCAGGATCGGCTGCTTGAACTCGCCGCTCTGCACCGTGGCGGTGACCGAGGCGATCGCCAGCGGGTTCATCTGGACCTTGCCCTGGCCGATCGACTGCATGGCCTGCTCGTCCTTGTTGGAGCCCGCGTCCGGCACCCGGCCGTCGGTGTTGGGCAGGCCGGTCTTCCACTCCAGGCCGACGCCGAAGACGTCCTTGGCGGTGGCGGAGAGCGTGCCGCCCTTCAGGCTGGCCAGACCCTGGTCGATGAAGGCGGTGTTGCAGGAGATCATGAAGTCCTGCTGGAGGGTGTTGTTCGGGTACACCTCGGTGAAGGAGTTCGGGATCGCCTGCGGGTTGCTGCTCTTGGCCGGGCAGGCCACCACGGTGTCGGTGTTGACCCCGGCCTCCAGCAGGGCGGCCGAGGTGACGATCTTCATCGTGGAGCCGGGGGCGAGCAGGCCGGTGAAGGCCCGGTTCTGACCGGTGGCCGGGGCGTTGGCGAAGGCCAGCACCTGGCCGGTGCTCGGTTCGATGGCGACGATCGAGCCCTGCTTGCCGCCGAGGTCGGCCATCGCCTTCTCGGCGGCGGCCTGCACCGTGTTGTCGATGGTCACCTTGAACGGCTTGGCCGGCTTGGGCTCGACGATGGTGAACAGCTTGTCGGTGGTGCCCTTGCCGGCGGCGTCGGTGATCACCACACCGCTGCCCGCGTCGCTCTGGTCCTTGGTCGGGTCGGACTGGAGGATCTTGCGGGCGTTGTCCTGCAGGGTGGTCAGCAGCGCCTGGGTGATCGAGGCGCCCTGCAGCGGCTTGTTGTTGCGGTCCACCACGTTGCTCGGCGGGGAGAACACCGGCTGGGTGGAGATCACCTCGTTCGGGCCCAGGTGCGGGTGGATCACCGACGGGGCCCAGTGCACGGACGGCGTGTTGTCGCTCATCTTCACGACGCTGAGGAAGCCGTTGTAGTCCCAGGCCTTGTTGGTGCCCTCGAACTCGGCCTTGGCCTTGAAGCCCAGCAGCACGCCGGTCGGGCCCGGGGGCGACGACTCGGTGTCGGTCGGGGCGCCCGTGGCGGCCGGGGTGGTCGGCGTACCGGAGGCCGGGGGCTTGGCGGCGGCCGTCGGCGAGGGGGTGCCGGTGGCCGAGGCGAAGGCCGCCGGGGTCGCCGGACCGGACGGAACCAGGGTCAGCCCGCTCGGCTTGACCTTGTCCTTGAAGTCGGTCAGCGCGGCGGTGGCGGCCGCCGGGTCGTCGGTCAGCGCGGCGGCCTTGGCGATGTCACCGGCGGCCCAGGCGGCCAGGAAGTCCTTGGCCCCGGCCGCGGCCTGCTCGGCACTGGGGGGCTCGGCGACCACCGTGCGGGGCTTCGGGGCCTTGGAGGCGTCGGAGTCGTCGGACCCGCCCACGAGGCTGTAGGCCCCGTAGCCGCCGCCCGCGAGCACGGCGACGGACACGCCGGTGATGATGCCGATCTTCGCGCCTCTGCGCATGGTGCTGCTCCCCCAAGGGTCTGGCGACTGGCCGCAGCCGGAGAAGGGCCGGATACGCGTTCGGGACTCAGGGTAGGCAGACCAGCTCCGTGCGCCGACGAAATGCCGGGGTCTTGTGACGGATCTGGTACGTGTCGCGCACCACGTCCGGACGGATCCGGCCCTCGGGTCCGGCCCTCAGATCCAGCTGTTGAACCACATCCGCTTGCGCCAGTCGTCCATCGGGATCGTCTGCCCCGTGTACAGGGGGTAGAAGAAGAGGAAGTTCCACATGATCAGCAGGATCAGCAGCCCGGCCGCCGCCGAGCCGATGATCCGGCGGTCCCGGGAGGCGTGCGCGGGGCCGATCAGCGCGCCCACCAGCATGGTCACCGCGAGCACCAGGAACGGCACGAAGGCCACCGCGTAGAACAGGAAGATCGTCCGCTGCTGGTAGGCGAACCACGGCAGGTAGCCGGCGGCCAGGCCGCAGAGCACCGCGCCGGCCCGCCAGTCGCGCCGGGCGACCCAGCGCCACAGGCAGTAGGCCAGCGCGACCACGCCCGCCCACCAGAGCAGCGGGGTGCCGATGCCGAGCACCTCGCGGGCGCAGTCGGCCGCGGTGCAGCCGTTCTGGCGGGCCTTCGGGGACTCGTAGAAGAACGAGACGGGCCGGCCCACCAGCAGCCAGCTCCACGGGTTGGACTGGTAGGTGTGCGGGCTGGTCAGGTGGGTGTGGAAGTCGTACACCGTGGAGTGGTAGTGCCACAGCGCGCGCAGGCCCTCGGGGATCCAGGTCGCGCCGTCCCGGCCGACCGCCCAGTCCCGGCCGTAGCCGCCCTTGCCGGGCACGGTGCTGCTGGCGAACCAGCCCCACCAGGAGGTGATGTACACGACCACCGAGACCACGACGATCGACACGAAGGCCGGCACGGTGTCCCGGACCAGCGTCCACAGGTACGGCCGGGGGGCGCCCGCCAGACGGCGCGAGCCGACGTCCCAGAGCACGGTCAGGACGCCGAAGGCCGCCGCCACGTACATCCCGCTCCACTTGGTCGCGCAGGTCAGGCCCACGCAGACGCCGGCGGCGATCCGGTACGGGCGCCAGCCCAGGTTCATCCGCCGGGCGAGCACGGCGTCCTGGACACCGCCGAGGCGGGCGGCGATCCGGGCCCGGGTGTGGTCGCGGTCCAGCAGCAGGCAGCCGAACGCGGCCAGGATCCAGAACATCACCACCAGGTCCAGCAGGGCGGCCCGGCTGAGCACGAAGTGCAGCCCGTCCACCGCCAGCAGCAGGCCGGCCACGCAGCCCAGCAGGGTCGAGCGGAACAGCCGGCGGCCGATCCGGGCCACCATCAGGATGGACAGGGTGCCCAGCAGCGCCACCGCGAAGCGCCAGCCGAAGGGGTTCATCCCGAACAGCTGCTCGCCGAAGCCGATGATCCACTTGCCGACCGGCGGGTGCACCACGTACGAGGCGTCGCCGCGGTAGGGCACCGCCTCGCCGGGCGTCATGATCAGCTGGTTGGCGTTGTCGGACCAGTTGGTCTCGTAGCCGCCGTGCCAGAGCGCGTACGCGTCCTTGGCGTAGTAGGTCTCGTCGAAGATGATCGCGTGCGGCTCGCCGAGGCCGGTGAACCGCAGCGCCCCGCCGAACAGTGCCACCGCCAGCGGCCCCAGCCAGCCCGCCCAGCGGCAGAGCCACGACCAGAGGCCCGCCGGCAGGGCTATGCCGATCCGCAGCAGCAGCGCGGAGGGCTCGACCCGGCGCGGGGTGACCCGCGGGCCGTCCGGCATCGGCGGCACCAGCCGCTCGGCCAGCGGGGCCGGCTCGGGCGCGGAGTAGCCGTGCCGGGCCAGGACGCGCAGCCAGGCCGGGCGCGGCGGCCGCGGCCGGTCGTGCGCGGGCTCGCGCGGGCCCGGGACCGCGGGGGACGGCTGGTCCGTCAGGACCGGCACGCCGACGCCACCCTGCGGGGTGTGGTCTGTACCAGTGGGCGTCTGCGCCGCCGTGTCGCCGTTCATCCGCCACATCGTAGGGGCGTGTGATGAGCGGGTGACGGCTCCCTCCGAAGCTGCCCGAATCGTCACCAAAAGCCCCGGGCCCCCGGAAGCTGCGAGGATGGGGCCCGTGACAGGAGTACTCGTTCTCGCAGGCACCCCCATCGGCGACGTCTCGGACGCCCCGCCCCGACTGCTCACCGAGCTGGCCACCGCGGATGTGATCGCCGCCGAGGACACCCGGCGGCTGCGCCGGCTCACCCAGGCGCTCGGGGTGGCCCCGACCGGCCGGGTGCTCTCCTACTTCGAGGGCAACGAGGTCGGCCGGACCCCGGAACTGGTCGAGGCACTGCTCGGCGGCGCCCGGGTGCTGCTGGTGACCGACGCCGGGATGCCCTCCGTCTCGGACCCGGGCTACCGGCTGGTCGCCGCCGCGGTGGTCGCCGGGATCAAGGTGACCGCCGTACCCGGCCCGTCCGCCGTGCTCACCGCGCTCGCGCTGTCCGGCCTGCCGGTGGACCGCTTCACCTTCGAGGGCTTCCTGCCGCGCAAGACCGGGGACCGGGCCCGCCAGCTCGCCTCGGTCGCCGACGAGCCGCGCACCATGGTCTTCTTCGAGGCCCCGCACCGGATCGCGGAGGCGCTGGCCGCGATGGCCGAGGCGTTCGGCGCCGAGCGGCCGGCGGCCGTCTGCCGCGAGCTGACCAAGACCTACGAGGAGGTCAAGCGCGGCCCGATCGGGGAGCTGGCGACCTGGGCCGCCGAGGGGGTCAGGGGCGAGATCACCGTGGTGGTCGCGGGTGCCCCGCCGGCCGGTCCGACGGAGCTGACCCCGGCCGAGCTGGCCCGCCGGGTGGCCGTCCGGGAGGAGGCGGGAGAGCGCCGCAAGGAGGCCATCGCGGCCGTGGCGGCCGAGCTGGCGCTGCCCAAGCGGGAGGTGTTCGACGCGGTCGTCGCGGCCAAGAACGAGGCGAAGGACGGCGCGGCGAGCGTGGCGAAGGGCGGAGCGGCGAGCGGGGCCGCGCAGTAGGTCCGCGGCCGGGGCCGGGAGGCGGCGCGGGAACCGGTGGGGGAGGCGGCCCTGAAAAGCGGGTGAAAACCGGGGGTGCCGGGCCCGACGGGGGCGCGTACCTTGGAGAGAAGGCCCGGGCTAAACGCCCGCTGAGCTGAAGCTTTGGTCGCGCTTTCCGGACAGGAACCCACCTTTCGTATAGGGATTCCCAACCCGCGTCCAAGTCTTCACAAGACGGGTATCGGCCGGGGCGGTTCGGGCATTTCCTGGGATGGAAAGACCCAGCCGGGCGAGCGTCCGGCGGGCGCTGGGAGACGGCTATGAGCGAGACGATCGGTAGCCCCCTCGGTGGTAACGCGCTGAGCGACCCCGGCCCGGTGGGCCGGGCGCACACTCCCGTCGAGACCGTCCGGGAGGCCTACTCCTTCGCGTGCCTGAGCTGTGGGTACGGGTGGGAGCAGGCGTACGACATCGAGCACCACGCGGCCCGGGACGGGCACGTCGTGATCGAGTACCACGCCAACGGTGTCCGGGTGCCGTCCCCGCTGCTCAAGCCGACCTGCCCGGGCTGCGGCGGGCACACCGTCCGGATCATGCGCGAGGGCCGGGTGGCCATCGCGGACCAGTCCTGGCACCACGCCCCCGGCTTCCCGGCGCACGCCGAGCCGGCCGACGCCCCGGCGGCGGCGCGGCCCGACCGGCCGCGCGGACGCTGGGCCCGGATCTGGTCGCGACTGGTGGGCTGAGCACCGGCCGGAGGCCGCCCGCCGCCCCGGCGCGAACGACCGCCGGCACCGAGCCGCCCCCGAAGTAATCGGTCGAGGGCGGCCCGTGCGCGCGACTAAGCTTTCCGACCATGGCGGCCACTGCAGAACACAGCACCACCGGGGACCAGACCCCGGCGTACTACGTTTCGACCCCGATCTACTACGTCAACGATCGCCCGCACCTCGGCCACGCGTACACCACCGTGGCGGGCGACGTCCTCACCCGCTGGCACCGCCAGCGCGGCGAGAAGGTCTGGTACCTGACCGGCACCGACGAGCACGGTCAGAAGATCCTGCGCACCGCCGAGGCCAACGGCGTCAGCCCGCAGGAGTGGTGCGACAAGCTGGTCGAGGAGGAGTGGAAGCCGCTCTGGGAGCACCTGGAGATCGCCAACGACGACTTCATCCGGACCACCCAGCAGCGGCACACCGACCGGGTGCAGGAGTTCGTCCAGGACCTCTACGACAAGGGCGAGATCTACAAGGGCGGCTACTCCGGCCCGTACTGCGTCGGCTGCGAGGAGTACAAGCTCCCCGGTGAGCTGCTGGACGGCGCCACCGAGGACGAGAAGCTCTGCCCGGTCCACAAGCGGCCGGTCGAGTGGCTGGAGGAGGAGAACTACTTCTTCCGCCTCTCCGCGTACGGCCCGAAGCTGCTGGAGTTCTACGCCGCCAACCCGGACTTCATCCAGCCCGCCGCGGCCCGCAACGAGGTGCTGCGCTTCGTCGAGCAGGACCTCAAGGACCTCTCGATCTCCCGCTCCACCTTCAACTGGGGCGTGCCGCTGCCCTGGGACGAGAAGCACGTCCTGTACGTGTGGGTGGACGCGCTGCAGAACTACATCACCGCGGCCGGCTACGGCAGCGACCCGGAGCGGTTCGCCGAGCTGTGGCCCGCCTCGGTGCACCTGGTCGGCAAGGACATCCTGCGGTTCCACGCGGTGATCTGGCCGGCCATGCTGATGGCCGCCGGCGTGCCGCTGCCCAAGCGGGTCGTCGCCAACGGCTGGCTGATGGTCGGCGGCGAGAAGATGTCCAAGTCCAACCTGACGGGCATCTCCCCGACCGACCTGACCTCGCACTTCGGCGTGGACGCGTACCGCTACTACTTCCTGCGGGCGATCCCGTTCGGCACCGACGGCTCCTTCTCCTGGGAGGACTTCACCGCCCGGTACACCTCGGAGCTGGCCAACGACTTCGGCAACCTCGCCTCACGGGTGGCGGCCATGGTCGGCAAGTACTTCGACGGCGCGCTGCCGGCCTCGGCCGACCACGGTGACGCCGAGCAGGCCGTCGCCGACGGGCTCACCGCCGCGGCCGCCACCGCCGACCGGAAGATCGGCGAGGAGCTGGACTTCGCCGGCGGCCTCGCGGCGGTCTTCGAGTTCGTCAAGCAGGTCAACGGCTACCTCACCGAGCAGCAGCCGTGGAAGGTGGCCAAGGACGACTCCGAGGAGGGCCGCGCCCGCCTCGCGACCATCCTCTACACCGCCGCCGAGGCGCTGCGGGCCACCGCGGTGCTGCTCAACCCGGTGATGCCGAGCACCGCCGAGAAGCTCTGGAC
This sequence comes from Kitasatospora sp. NPDC058170, assembly GCF_042883905.1. Taxonomy (NCBI): domain Bacteria; kingdom Bacillati; phylum Actinomycetota; class Actinomycetes; order Kitasatosporales; family Streptomycetaceae; genus Kitasatospora; species Kitasatospora sp. NPDC058170. The sequence goes on along the minus strand of NZ_JBHVUV010000004.1, from coordinate 27,172 downwards.
CTCGCTGGGGGCCGCCGAGGGCCTCGGCGAGCTGTCCGCGCAGACCATCGCCACCGTGGCCGACTGGGGCCGGCTTCCCGCCGGTGCCACCGTCACCAAGGGCGACATCCTGTTCCCGCGCCTGGAAGAGAAGCCGGCCTCCTGATGCCGAAGAAGGACGACGACCGGTCGACCCCACCGCCGCTGCCCGCCCCGCTGGCGGTGGCGGTGGCCGACTCGCACACCCACCTGGACATGCAGTCCGGCACCCCCGAGGAGGGCCTGGCCCGCGCCGCCTCGGTCGGGGTCACCACCGTCGTCCAGGTCGGCTGCGACGTGCCCGGCTCGCGCTGGGCCGCCGAGCTGGCGGCCCGGTTCGAGCAGGTGCACGCGGCCGTCGCGCTGCACCCCAACGAGGCGCCCCGGATCTTCCTGGGCGACCCGGACGGCTGGTCCGGGCAGCAGCGGCCGGCGGGCGGGCAGGGCGCGCTGGACGCGGCCCTCGCCGAGATCGACGCGCTCGCCGCGCTGCCGCAGGTGGTCGCCGTCGGCGAGACCGGCCTGGACTACTTCCGGACCGGTCCCGAGGGCGTGGAGATCCAGAAGGAGTCGTTCCGCCGCCACATCGAGATCGCCAAGCGGCACGGCAAGGCCCTGGTGATCCACGACCGGGACGCCCACGAGGACGTCATCGCCGTCCTGCTGGCGGAGGGCGCCCCCGAGCGCACCGTCTTCCACTGCTACTCCGGCGACGCCGAGATGGCCAAGGTCTGCGCCGAGCACGGCTGGTACCTCTCCTTCGCCGGGCCGGTCACCTTCAAGGCCAACCAGCCGCTGCGCGACGCGCTCGCGGCCACCCCGCTCGACCGCGTCCTGGTCGAGACCGACGCGCCCTTCCTCACCCCGCACCCGTACCGCGGTCGGCCCAACGCCCCGTACCTGATCCCGGTCACGGTGCGGTCGATGGCCGACACGCTCGGCCTGCACGAGGACGAGCTGGCCACCGCCATCGCGGCGAACACGGCGCGGGCCTTCGGGTACTGAGCCGGGCGGCCCCGCCGGTCGAACGAACGTCGGGGAGTGCAGGAACGGTTCGGCACTCCACCGGCGCTCCTAGGCTGGCTAGCATGAGTGCAGTGAGGGAGGTGGCGATGACCGCCGAGCTGATCGACTGGATGCATCCGCCGTCCCAGGGCTGGACGTACGAGCAGGTCAAGGACCTCGACCTGCCGTTCGAATGGGATCTGGTGGACGGAGTCGTCGTGGTCCGGGGGCAGACGAATCAGTGGCACGACCAGGTGCGGGACCGGCTGTTCATGGCCGTGTTCAACGCACGGGTCGCGCCGTACGCGGCGAACGTCGAACGCTGTGTCCTGCTCGACGAGGACAACACGACCAAGCCGGACGTGGTGGTCTTCGACAAGACCGGTGTCGACGTCTTCGAGCTGGAGTGCCTCCCGCCCGGGGCCGTCGTGCTCACGGTGGAGGTGGTCTCGCCCGGTACACGGGCCGCGGACCGGTTCCGCAAGCCCGGGCAGTACGCCGAGGCCGGCATCCCGTACTACTGGCGGGTCGAGCGCGGCCTGGACAACCTCCCGATCGTCCACGAGTTCCACCGGGACGAGGAGAAGGGCGTCTACCTGCCAGTCGCCCAGCACGAAGGGGTGCTGCGGACGTCCGTGCCCTACCCCGTGGAGATCGACCTCGCGGCGGTCGTCGAACTCTGAGCGGCCGCCGCGCCCGTATCCTTGGCGCGTGAGCACCACCGACCCCACCCCTGACAGCCATCTGCTCGGCGCCGCGGACATCCGGGCACTGGCGGACGCGTTCGGCGTGAAGCCGACCAAGCAGCGCGGGCAGAACTTCGTCATCGACGGCAACACCGTGCGCCGGATCGTCCGGGCGGGCGGGGTGACGGCCGAGGACTCCGTCGTGGAGGTCGGCCCCGGGCTCGGCTCGCTGACGCTGGGGCTGCTGGAGGTCGCGCGGCACGTCACCGCCGTCGAGATCGACCCGGTGCTCGCGCGGCACCTGCCGGACACCGTCGCCGCCCGGATGCCCGACCGGGCCGACGCCTTCGACCTGGTGTTCGGCGACGCCATGGAGGTCACCGAGCTGCCCGGCCCCGCGCCGACCGCGCTGGTCGCCAACCTCCCCTACAACGTGGCCGTCCCCGTCCTGCTGCACATGCTGGCGACCTTCCCCACCATCGAGCGCACCCTGGTGATGGTGCAGAGCGAGGTCGCCGACCGGCTCGCCGCCAAGCCCGGCAACAAGGTGTACGGCGTCCCCTCGGTCAAGGCGAACTGGTACGCCGACGTCAAGCGGGCCGGTGCCATCGGCCGCAACGTGTTCTGGCCCGCCCCGAACGTCGACTCCGGGCTGGTCTCGCTGATCCGCCACGAGCCGCCGAAGACCACGGCCAGCCGTAAGGAGGTGTTCGCGGTGGTTGACGCCGCGTTCGCCCAGCGCCGCAAGACCCTGCGCGCCGCGCTGTCCGGCTGGGCCGGCTCCCCGGCCGGGGCCGAGCAGGCGCTCGCCGCCGCCGGGATCGACCACAAGCTGCGCGGCGAGATGCTGACGGTGGAACAGTTCGCCGCGATCGCCGAGCACAAACCAGCGAAGGACACCGAGTGAGCATCACCGTGCGCGTCCCCGCCAAGGTCAACGTGCAGCTGGGAGTCGGCGGACTGCGCGCCGACGGGTTCCACGACCTGGCCAACGTGTTCTTCGCGGTCGCCCTCGGCGACGAGGTCACGGCGGCGGCCGGGGAGCCCGGCACGGGGATCACCCTCACCTGCTCCGGCCCGGACGCGGCCGCCGTCCCGCTCGACGGCACCAACCTCGCCGCCCGCGCGGCCGGGCTGCTCGCCGCCCACCACGGCCTCGCCGCACCCGACGTCCGCCTGCACATCGCCAAGGCCATCCCGGTGGCCGGCGGCATGGCCGGCGGCAGCGCCGACGGCGCGGCCGCGCTCGTCGCCTGCGACGCCCTCTGGGGACTGCGGACGCCGGCCGAGGTCCTGCTGGAACTGGCCGCCGAACTCGGCTCCGACGTGCCGTTCGCCCTGTTCGGCGGCGTCGCGCTGGGCCGCGGCCGCGGGGAGCTCCTGGAGGCGCTGCCGGTCGGCGGGACCTTCCACTGGGTGTTCGCCGTCGCCGACGGCGGGCTGTCCACCCCGGCCGTGTTCCGTGAGTGCGACCGCCTGCGCGAGGAGGCCGGTACCGGCTCCTCGGACACCGACGTCCGCACCCCCGACGCCGACCCCGGCCTGCTCGCCGCCCTGGCCGGGGGCGACGCCGTCGCCCTCGCCGGCGCGCTCGCCAACGACCTGCAGCCGGCCGCCCTCTCGCTGCGGCCCGCGCTCGCGGACACCCTGCGGGCGGGCACCGAGGCCGGGGCGATCGGGGCCCTGGTCTCCGGCTCCGGCCCGACCTGCGCCTTCCTCGCCAAGGACGCCGACTCCGCCGCCGCGGTCGCCGAGGCGCTGCGGCGGTCCGGCACCTGCCGCACCGCGCACGCGACCCACGGGCCGGTGCCGGGGGCCGAGGTGCTCGGCGGCTGAGGCAGTCGGGGGGCGGCGCGGTCGGACGGTTGCGGCCGGGTCGGGCGGAGGGGCCGGGCGGAGGGGTCGGGCCGGGGCGGCCCGGGCGGCGGAGCGCTCGGCGGCCGGGGTGAGGGCGGGCCCACTAGGCTGGGGAGATCGGGGCCTTCCCCGAGAACGTCGAACCCCAGGAGCGCAGCACACGTGGCCGTCAACCTCGCCACCATCGAGTCCGTCACGAAGGTCTACGGCACCCGGGCCCTTCTCGACGGGGTCAGCCTCGGCGTCAGTGAGGGGGACCGGATCGGCGTCGTCGGACGCAACGGCGACGGCAAGACCACCCTGATCCGCATGCTCGCCAAGCTGGAGGAGCCGGACGGCGGGCGGATCACCCACGTCGGCGGGGTGGAGATGGCCGTCCTCACCCAGCACGACTCGCTCGACCCGAAGGCCACCATCCGGCACGAGGTGATCGCCGGCCGCGCCGACCACGAGTGGCTCGGCGACGCCCGGATCCGCGACATCATCGAGGGCCTCTTCGGCGGTCTCGACCTGCCCGGCTTCGCCGACGGCCTGGACACCGTGATCGGCCCGCTCTCCGGTGGCGAGCGCCGCCGGATCGCGCTGGCCAAGCTGCTGCTCGGCTCGCCCGACCTGATCGTCCTCGACGAGCCCACCAACCACCTCGACGTCGAGGGCATCGCCTGGCTCGCCAAGCACCTCCAGGCCCGGCGCTCGGCCCTCGTCTGCGTCACCCACGACCGCTGGTTCCTCGACCAGGTCTGCACCCGGATGTGGGACGTCCAGAACGGCTCCGTGCACGAGTACGAGGGCGGCTACTCCGACTACGTCTTCGCCCGCGCCGAGCGCACCCGGATCGAGGCCACCGAGGAGCAGAAGCGCCAGAACCTGGCCCGTAAGGAGCTCGCCTGGCTGCGCCGCGGCGCACCCGCCCGCACCTCCAAGCCGCGCTACCGGATCGAGGCCGCCAACGCCCTGATCGCCGACGTGCCGGAGCCGCGGGACAAGAGCGAGCTGATGAAGTTCGCCAACGCCCGGCTCGGGCGGACCGTCTTCGAGCTGGAGGGCGTCACGGTCAAGGCCGGCCCCAAGCTGCTGCTGGAGAACCTCACCTGGCAGCTCGGCCCCGGCGAGCGGATCGGCCTGCTCGGCGTCAACGGCGCCGGCAAGACCTCGCTGCTGCGCGCGCTGCGCGACGCGTACGCCTCGGAGGGGGACGTGCAGCCCGTCTCCGGCGTGATCAAGGTCGGCAAGACGGTACGCCTCGCCTACCTCTCCCAGGAGGTCGTCGAGCTGGACCCGGCCACCCGGGTGCTGCAGGCCGTGGAGCAGGTGCGCTCGCGGGTCGACCTCGGCAAGGGCCGGGAGATGAGCGCCGGCCAGCTGTGCGAGCAGTTCGGCTTCGGCAAGGACAAGCAGTGGACGCCGGTGGGCGACCTGTCCGGTGGCGAGCGGCGCCGACTGCAGCTGCTGCGGCTGCTGATGGACGAGCCGAACGTGCTGTTCCTCGACGAGCCGACCAACGACCTGGACATCGAGACGCTCAACCAGCTGGAGGACCTGCTCGACGGCTGGCCCGGCTCGATGATCGTGATCAGCCACGACCGCTTCTTCATCGAGCGGACCACGGACGTCGTGCACGCCCTGCTCGGCGACAAGAAGATGCGGATGCTGCCGAACGGCGTCGACGAGTACCTGGAGCGGCGGGCCCGGATGGCCGCGGTGGCGGCGCCGGCGGCGCCCGCCCCGGTGGCGGAGTCCGCGGGGATGTCGGCCGGGGACGTGCGGGCGGCGAAGAAGGAGATGCAGAAGCTGGAGCGCCAGATCGCCAAGCTGGACGAGAAGGAGTCCAAGCTGCACAGCCAGCTCGCCGAGCACGCCGCCGACTTCTCCAAGGTCGCCGAGCTGGACACGCAGCTGCGCGGCGTCCGGGAGGAGAAGGAGGAGCTGGAGATGAGCTGGATGGAGCTGGCCGAGCAGGTCTGAGGACCGCGCGGGCCTCTGGACCGCCCCCGGTCCTGCTCTCTGGTCCGCCCTCAGTTCCGCAGGAGCGTTTCGAGTTCGTCCGCCGCACGGCCCAGCGCACTGCGCGCCGGGTCGTGCGGCCGGGTCGGGCGGGCCGCGGACCGGGTCGGCGGGTGGTGCTCGCGGGCGGCCCGGGTGAGCTCGTCCAGGGCCCGCCGGACCCGGGCCACCTCGACCGGGTCGGGCACCCGGCCGCCGTACCGGATCTGTGCCGCGTGGGCCGCCACCGCGCCGCTGAGGCGTTCCAGCGCTGCGGTCGCCGGCAGCCACTGCTCGGCCAGCCGCCCGGTCGGCGGCGGTTCGCTGAGCCCGTGCTGCACCTCCTGGCGGGCGTCCGCCAGCGCCCGGTACGCGGTGCGGCGCAACCAGACCTCGGCGACCGGTTCGGCGGCCCCGGTGGCCCCGGCGTCCTCGGCGGCCCGGGTGACGGAGGAGAGGTAGGACTGGAGGGCGGTGGTCGCGTCCACCAGCCGGGGTTCGATCCGGTGGCGCGGGCGTTCGGGCCAGAGCAGGCAGCCGAAGAGCAGCACGACGGCGCTGGCGAGCGCGGTGTCCAGCACCCGGGGCCAGAACTCGGCCGCGCCGCTCCGACCGCCCAGCTGCAGCAGGATCAGGGCCATCGGCGTCATGGCGACGGTGTTCAGGCCGTAGTGCGCCGCCGTGACATAGGGGAGAAGCGCCACGCAGAGCGCGGCGACGGCGGTCAGCGCCCACGCGTCGGTGGTGGCCGACAGCACGGCCGCCGTGACCGCCACACCGAGGACCGTGCCGATCGAGCGGCTGACCGCGCGCAGGAAGACCGAGCCGAGATCCGGCTTGAGGACGAAGGCGATCGTCATCGGCACCCAGTAGCTCCTGCTGAGCGGGAGCGCGGCCGTGACGGCCGCGCCCACCGCGATGCAGAGCGCCACCCGCAGGCCGTACCGGACCGAGCCGCAGGAGAGCAGCCGGACCCGGAGGCGCCAGGGATCCGGGGGCGGTGGCGGCGCGGTGCCGAGCCCCGCCTCCCGGCCGGCCACCGTCTCGGCGGCGGCGCGCAGGGCCGCGTCCAGGGCCCGGCGGGACGGCGTGTCCGGCTGCCAGTCGGGCACGGCCACCTCGCCGCCACCGCGCTCCACCGCACGGGCCAGCAGGCCGGGAACGGCGGCGACCTCGGGCGGGACGGGCCGCCGGGCCCAGAGCAGCCCGCTGGCCGCCTCGGTGGCGGCCAGCGCCGCCGCGTACACGCGTCGGAGCCCGGCGGTGCGGGGCGGCTCGGCTCCGCGGGGGCGGGGGAGCAGGTCCTGGACCTGGTTCAGACGGGCCGTCAGCACCTGGCGGGAGGAGGCGCCGCGCGGCGAGCCGAGATCGGCGAGGGTGCGTCCGAGTGCGTCGTACGCGGCGGCCAGGGCGCGGGTGCGCGGGTCGGCGCGCGGGCGGCGGTAGCTGCGGCGGGGCAGGCCGAGCACGATCACGAGCGCCGCCCCGGCCAGCATCGTCGGCGCCGCGGCCCACCACGGGCTCGGCAGCGGCATGCCGCTGCCGAGCGCGGCGGAGACGAGGAGCAGCATGCCCGCCGCCGAGCCGCGCGGGCCGGTGGCGCTCAGTGCGCCGGAGGCGAAGGCGGTGAGGGTGAGGGCGGCGGCGACGGGGAGGGTGGTGCCGGTGCCGGGGAGAGAGGCCTTTTGGAGGGCGGTGCCGATCAGCATGCCGAGGGCGGAGGCGAGTACCGCGGAGGCGATCCGCGGCGCGCGCAGGCGGGTCGGCTCGATCCGGTCGTTCATGGTGGCGTGCATCGCGCCGAGGCCTGCGAAGACGCCGAGGTCCAGGCGGTCGGTGAGCAGCCCGAGCGCCAGCGGTGCCGCCATGCCGACGGCCGCGCGGAGCATCAGGGCGAGCGGGAGCGGCGGCCGGGCCGGGCGGGCCGCCCTGGCCCACCAGGGGGTGCTTGACTGCCCGGGTGACACCTGATCACGTCCGTTCCGCTGCAGGCCGCCCGTGCGGGTGAACGGGGCGGTGGTCGCTGCTGTGCGACATTGCGCGGCAGATGAGGTCGTACCGGGCTGAACCGGACCGGGCCAGTCTAGCCGGTGGGCCGGGTCGGCCTCCGGGCCCGGCGGTACGTGTCAAGTTCGTACCGATCGGGCTCGGTCGCGGCAAGGGCCCTGCCCGTCCGTCAGGGGCGGTGGCTACGATGGTCGTGGCGGCGGCTGTCCCACAGGGCGGACGGTGCGCCGAGTAGGACTGTACGACCGAGAAGTTGACGGTGTGTTGCGGTGCGGTGGCCGGGGTGTCTCCCGGGGCGCGTCGCACACGGGGGAAGAGGGGATTGCGGTGGCAGACGCGGCTCAGAGCGGCGGCGCGGCGGGGACGACGGACGGCACGGTGACGCCGCCTCTGGACGACACGCCGTTTGTGCTCAGCACCGGGGGCGGCATCTTCGGCTTCGTCCAGAGCGCGATCGGTGCGGTCCAGACGGACGTGAGCGCCTCGGCGCTGGTGTCCGCCTTCGGGAGCAAGAACGTCCAGATCGAGCTGGAGACCCTGACCGCCTTCAAGAAGAAGGTCGACGCGCTGCTGGCCTCCCTTGAGGGGTCGGATGCGGCCAAGGACAAGATCGCGGAGCAGAGGCTCAGCGCGGGGAACCTCGGGACGGGGTTCGCCGAGTCCACGGACCTGATGGCCGCGTACGACAAGACGCATGCGGCGATCGCCCAGCTGTCGAAGAGCTTCGCCGAGCAGATCGCGAAGATGAGCGAAGCGGTCGCGCAGACGGCGGTCAACTACGGGAGCAACGAGGAGCACCAAACCGCCGCCTCGAAGGCCGTCGCCAAGAACGCGGGCACCTACACCCCGTCGGCGGGGCCGAACGGGCCGGCGCCGAGTACGGGCGGCGGCACTTTCTGATGGTGGTCCAGGAAGCGAGTCTCAGCGACACGGGGAGTAAGTGATGGCAGGCGGAACGAACTTCGAGGGGATTGAGCACGGAAAGCTCAAGTCCATGGTCGCCACCACGGATCCGGGGAAGGTCACCGGCCGGGGCACTCAGCTCAAGGCGGCCGGCCGGGTCCTGGACGACCTGAGCCGCGCGTTGGCCGCGCACCTGGGCCAGATTCAGTGGGAGGGGCCGGCCGCCGAGAACTTCAAGACCTGGGCGACCAACCTGAACAAGTCGGCCGCGATGATCAGCGAGTACTCCAAGGGCGCCGGCGAGGCGATGGTCGAGGCGGGCGAGGCGCTCAGCAGTGCCAAGACCGGCGTGCCCGAGGTCCCGAAGACCGACATCGCGACGGTCGACCGGCACGGCAAGCAGCCGTCCCTGAAGCCGTCGACGATGAGCCTGCTCGGCATCGGGAACCCGACCGCGATGACTGACGCGATCATGAAGAAGGAGGACCCCACCTGGGTGTCCTCCGCCGAGGCCCAGGCGGCGCAGAAGCGGGTCGTGGTCGCGCACCAGGAAGCCATCCACCAGATGGAGAAGCTGGGGCAGGCGTACGAGGCCGCGACGACCAAGCTGAACGGGCTGAAGCTGCCTGAGCTGCCGGGTTCGCCGGGGGACGGCGGAGGCGTCGGCGGCAGCGAGGAGATCACAGGCGGAGGGTCCGGAGGCCGTGGCTCGGGTGGCGGGAGCGTCCGCAGCCCGAAGGTGGACGGAGGTAGCGGAAGCTACGGCCCGCCCAGCGGCGGCGACCGCAACCGGGGCCCGGCTCTGCCCCCTCCGAGCGTGCCGACCCCGCCCGGCCCGCAGTACCCGGGTCGTCCGGAACCGACTCCGGTTCCGGTGCCTCCGCGCACCCTGCCGCCGCTGCCGACCGACCCCGGGGGCGTCGTGCCCGGGCCGGTGCCGACGCACCCGACCCTGCCGCCGCTGCCCGGCACCGACATCAACAGCGTGCCGACGCTGCCGACCGTGCCGGGGCCGACCACCCCCGGCGTTCCTGGCGTCGTGCCGCCCGGCGGTCCCGGTGTTCCGGGTACTCCGGGTGGCCCCGGCGGCGGCCCCGGCTTCCCCGGTACCGGTCCGACGGTCTTCCCGGGCTTCCCCGGCGGGGGCGGCGGTTCGCTCCAGAGCAAGAGCGGTGGTGCGACCCCGAGTCGTCCGAGCACCTTCGGCGGCGGCCCGGCCGCGTCGAAGAACGGTGCGCCGGTGACGGGCGGCGGGTCGGTCTTCGGCGGGCGCGAGGCCCAGGCCGGTCGGAGCGGTGCGCCCGGTGGCCCGGGCGGCATGGGTGCCGGCGGTATGCACGGCGGTGCGGGCGGCGGCGGTGCCGCCGGCGGCTCGCGTGGTCGGGGCCTCACGTCCACCGGCGGCGGTACGGTCGGTGGACGCAAGGGACCGACCGTCGGCGGTGAGTTCACTCCGGGCGGCAGCGGTCTGCGCAACCGCGCGGGTGGTCCCGGCGGAGCCGGCGGTGGCGGTCCCGAGGGCGGGTCTCGTTCCGGCCAGAACGGCATGATGGGTGGCGGTGCGGCAGGCGGCGCGGGCAGGAGCGAGCGCGACCGCCGCAAGCGGGCCGACTACCTGCACGAGGACGAGGAGACCTGGACCAACGGCACGCCGCAGAGCAACCCCGGCGTGATTGAGTAGGACTGGAACAACTGCCCGGCCACTGGGTGCACCCCGGTGGCCGGGCAGACCTGTCCGGGGCACGCTCCTCGGCTGACGGGGAAACTGACGAGGGAGCTGGGATGCGGCGGACGGACGTACTGGCGCGCGGGCGGGGGTTGGCTGCGGTACTGCTGGCGGCTGGTGTCGTTGTGGGGCCGGCGGTTGTGCCGGCGGTGGCCGATTCCATCCGCGATCAGCAGTGGCATCTCGATGTCATGAAGGCGTCCGAGATCTGGCAGAAGACCAAGGGCCAGGGCGTCACGGTCGCGGTGATCGACAGCGGGTTCAAGCTGGACCATCCGGATCTGGTCGGGCAGCTGCTGCCGGGCAAGGACTTCAGCGGCCTCCCCGGTGGTGTCGGGACGTTCACGGAGAGCCATGGCACGGAGATGGCGGCGCTCGTCGTGGGTTCCGGGAAGGGCATGAACGGCAGCGGCGCGTACGGTCTGGCCCCGGGGGCGAAGGTCCTGCCGATCAAGATCAAGAACAATGACAACGCGTCGGGCGTGAGTTCGTCGGAGTTCCTCGCCCAGATCGACCAGGGCATCGTCTACGCGGCCGACCAGGGCGCGAAGGTGATCAGCATCTCGCAGGCGACGTCGGCGGCCCGGGCATCGGCCGAGGATGTCAACGCCCTCAAGGCTGCGGTGGCGCACGCGAGCGCCAAGGGCGCTCTGGTCGTGGCAGGTGTCGGGAACTCGGCGCAGTCGGGCAATCCGCTGCAGTACCCGGCGGCGCTCCCCGGTGTCGTCGGTGTCGGCGCGGTGGGTCGGGACGGAACGGTGACCGCCGAGTCGGAGCAGGGGCCGCAGGTCGACCTGGCTGCGCCCGGTATCGAGATCTACAACGCCTGCACTGCGGCGTCGGGTTACTGCAAGGGGCACGGGACGTCCGATGCCACCGCGCTTGTCTCTGCCTCGGCGGCGCTGGTTTGGGCGGTGCACCCCGACTGGACGGCGAACCAGATCACGCGTGTCCTCATCAACACGGCCGGCAAGCCGACGGACGGCTCCAACCGCAATGACATCGTCGGCTACGGCATCGTCCGTCCCCGAGTGGCGGTGACGGAGCCCGGTGACCCGGGGCCTGCGGATGTGAGCCCGATTGTGGAGCCGGTCGTGGCGACGCCGACCCCGTCGGGTCCGGCGGCGTCGGCGGGTCCGTCGAGTGCGGCGCCTTCTTCGGTTCCGTCCGCTTCCGCGGCGGTGCCGTCGGTGGGTGGCGGGCCGGTCGGGTCGCCCGCTGCTCAGCCGAAGGCCGATGAGGGGTCGGATTCGGGGAGTCTGGTGCCGGTTGTGGTGGCCGTGGTGGTCGGGCTGGCGCTGGTGGTGGGTGTGGTGGTCTTCGTGCTGCGGCGGCGGGCTGCTGGGCGTGCGGTGCCGGTCGGGGTGCCGCCGGTGGGGTATCCGAATGTGCCCGGGCAGGCGCCGCAGCAGTCCGGGCCGGGGGTTGCGCCGGGGCCTTCGGCGTATGGTCCGCCGTCGTACGAGCCGCCGGCTCCGCCGAGCGACAATCCGTACGCGCGGTAGCAGCAGGGATCGTGACCGCCCGGCCGCACGGCAACTGCCGCGCGGCCGGGCGCGTTCGTGGGGCGCACACGCCCCGGGGGTGCGACCGTGTCACTCGGGTGGGCGCTGTGCGGCGGGTGGCCGGGTCGGCACTGTGGCGGTATGGATACGCAGGAAGCCCGGCAGGCACCCCAGTTGCACCGAGCGGCGGCGGCCGCGCTGATCGGTACGGCGATCGAGTTCTACGACTTCTTCATCTACGGGACGGCGGCCGCGCTGGTCTTCGGCAAGGTGTTCTTTCCCGAACTGGGCACGGTGGGAGCGCTGTTGGCGGCGTTCTCGGTGTACGCGGTGGCGTTTCTGGCGCGGCCGCTGGGGGCGGTGGTGTTCGGTCACTTCGGGGACCGGCTGGGACGCAAGGTCACGCTGGTGGTGTCGCTGCTGCTGATGGGGCTGTCGACGGCGGCGGTGGGGGTGCTGCCGGGGTACGAGGCCTGGGGGTGGTGGTCGCCGGCGGCGCTGGTGGTGCTGCGGGTGTGCCAGGGCGTCGGGCTGGGCGGGGAGTGGGGCGGGGCGGCGCTGCTCATCGCGGAGAACGCGCCGGCCGGGCGGCGCGGGCGGTACGGGGCGTTCCTGCAGCTCGGGCCGACCAGTGGGTTCGTGCTCGCCAACGGGGTGTTCCTGGTCCTGCAACTGGTGCTGGACCGGCGGGCGTTCGAGACCTGGGGCTGGCGGGTGCCCTTCGTCGCCTCGCTGGCGCTGGTGGCGGTGGGCCTGTTCGTCCGGCTGCGGATCACCGAGACGCCGCTGTTCCGGGCGGGGGAGCGGCGGGAGCGGCCGCCCGTGGCGGAGGTGCTGCGCGGGCACTGGCGGACGGTGCTGCTCGGGTGCGGCGCGATCACCGTCGGGTACGCGCTGTTCTACCTGACCACCACGTACGCGCTGGCGTACGCGACGACCGGGCTGGGGGTGCCGAGCACGCTGGTGCTGTCGATGCTGCTGGTGGGCGCGGCAGGGAAGGGCGTGACGGTCTGGGTGAGCGCCCGGCGCAGTGACCGGTGGGGGCGCCGGCGGACGCTGCAGCTGGCGACCGGACTCGCGGTGCTCTGGTCCCTGGTGCTGTTCCCGCTGCTGGAGACGGTGCGCCGACCGCTGATGTTCGTGGCGCTGGCGGGGGCGATGGTGGTGCTGGGCTGCCTGCTGGGGCCGCTGGCGGCGTACCTGCCGGAGCTGTTCCCGACCCGGGTGCGGTACACGGGGGCCGCGCTGACGTACAACCTCGGCGGGGTGGTGGGCGGTGCGACCACGCCGCTGATCGCGACCAGGCTGACCGAGGCGTTCGGGACGGCGGAACCGGTGGGCTGGTACCTGGCGGTGCTGGGGGCGGTCGCGCTGCTCTGCCTGCGGCTGCTGCCGGAGACCCGCGGCGCGGACCTCACGGTGCCGCTGCCGGACGGCCGACGCCGCCGGGCGCCCGTACTGGAGGCGGACCCGGCGGCGTAGCGCGTGGTGGTGCCGGGGTCAGACCGCGACGGAGGTCAGGGCGGCGCGGCCCGCCAGCAGGGTGGCGGTGTGCCGGGTGACCCGGCCGCCGAGGTGCTCGGCGGTCGCGATGTCGGCCTTGTGGACGGTCTCGGCGCCGCCGTCGGACGGGGTGGAGGCGGCGGCGCCGGCGAAGAAGCCGAGGCGGTTGAGGTCGTCCTCGGAGCCGGCCGAGGAGTTCCAGCCCGGCTTGAGGCCCAGGTTGACCCAGTTCATGCCGTGCTGGGCGGCCAGGGTCTGGAAGAAGCCCAGGGTGCCGGACTTGTCGCCGCTCTTGGAGGCGGAGTTGGTGAAGCCGGCGGCGACCTTGTCCAGCCAGGCGTCGCCGAACCAGCGCTTGCTGCTGGCCTCGGCGAAGGTGTGGAAGGCGCCGGAGGCGGTGCCCATGTAGGTGGGGGAGCCGAAGACGATCGCGTCGGCGGCGTCCAGCTGCGCCCACTGCTCGTCGGTGATGGCGTCGACGGCGACCGTCACGACCTCGGCTCCGGCCTCGACGGCGCCGCGGGCGACGGCCTCGGCGATCACGGCGGTGTGGCCGTAGCCGGAGTGGTAGGCGATGGCGACGGTCGGGCGGGTGGCGGTCATCTCTGGGGCACTCCTGAACGGTGGCATGGGGACGGAAGGACGGAGGGCTGGAGGGGCACCGGCTACTGCCCCTCACCTCGGTCTCTAATATAGACCAGGTCTCTAATAGTTACCAAGGGTGGATTGGAGACTCCCCAGCTACCCTGGAGTACATGACGACGCACGAGCGGTGCCCGGCCGACACCGGGCAGGACCAGGCACTCGATGTCTTCGCCCAGCTCTGTCCGAGCCGGGCGGTGTTCGCGGAGCTGGCGGACAAGTGGTCGCTGCTGATCCTGATGAGCCTCGGCGAGTTCGGGCAGCAGCGCTTCTCCGAGCTGCAGCGCGCGGTCGACGGGGTCAGTCGCAAGATGCTCACCCAGTCGCTGCGCACGCTGGAGCGCAACGGCCTGGTGCGGCGCACCGTGTACCCCGAGACGCCGCCGCGCGTGGTCTACGACCTGCTGCCGCTCGGTCGCGAGCTGGCCGCGCTGGTGTCGCCGATGGGGCACTGGACCGAGCTCCACACCGACCGGATGCTGGCCGCGCGCGAGGAGTTCGACCGTGCCCACACGGGGGGCTGACCCGGCGGCGGGGGCGGTGGGGGCCGATTTCCCTTTCGGGCCGCGAGCCGTGTAATGTCTTCCTTGTTCGACCGGTTCGCCCCTATAGCTCAGTCGGTAGAGCGTCTCCATGGTAAGGAGAAGGTCTGCGGTTCGATTCCGCATGGGGGCTCAAAGTGAAGGACCCTCGCCCAACGGCGAGGGTCCTTTTCGTTTCCCCGCGCACCCGCCGGGTGTGAGGCGGCCTAGCGGGTCGGGTACGGAATGCGCTGTGATGGTGCGTCATCGGCCGCCCGCCCCACCGGGGACGGGCGCGGGCCGGACCCCGACCTGGAGGCGTCATGGGTGTTCGACTCGTGGTGGTCGACGACCACCGGTTGCTGGCCGAGGCGCTGGCCACCGCGCTCCAGCTGCGCGGCCACCGGGTGCTCGCGGTGGGGTCGCCGGGTGCGGCGGCCGCCGACCTGGTGGTCGGGCGGCGGCCCGAGGTGTGCCTGCTCGGGGTGGCCGCTCCGGCCGAGCCGGCGGCCTTCGACGGGCTGCGGCGGATCCGCCGGGAGCGGCCCGAGGTGGCCGTCATCGTGCTCGGACCGGTCGGCGAACTGCGGGGCGTGGCGGCGGCGTTCGCGGCGGGGGCGGCGGGGTACGTGCCCAGCGACGAGCGGATCGAGGTGGTCGAACGGGCCATCACGCGGGCTCGGGCGGGTGAGGCGGCGGTCGCGGTGGACGTCCTGCGGGGGGCCTTCGACCAGCTGCTGAGACCGGCGGCCGAGTCGGACGACGAAGCCGTGCGGCTGCTGCGGCTGCTGACCCGCCGTGAGGTCCAGGTGCTGGCGCGGATCACGGACGGCGAGGACACCGCGGCGATCGCGGCCGGGATGCGGATCGCCGCGAGCACGGCCCGGACCCACGTCCAGCGGGTGCTGATGAAGCTCGGCGCGCGCACCCGGCTGGAGGCGGCCGCCGTGGCGGCCCGGACCGGCCTGCTGGAGCGGATGGCGCGCGACTGACGGCGGCCGCGGCCCGGGCCGTGGGGGAGGGCGGCGCGGGGTCGCCTGCGCCGGTGGGCCGACCGGGTGGGCCGGGCCGGCGAACCGGGCGGACGGTCCGGGCGCCGCCGGTCGGCGGGTCGTTCCGATGGTCCGGAGCACCCCCGCGGCCAGGGAGAATGGGCCCGTCGTACGTACGTCACCGATGGCCCGCCGACGCCGCGGACCATCGCCCGCTGGAGGTCTCATCATGAGTAAGTACCTGGTCACGGGTGGCGCCGGCTATGTCGGCAGTGTCGTCGCCGCGCACCTGTTGGAGGCGGGCCACCAGGTGACCGTCCTGGACGACCTCTCCACCGGGTTCCGGGAGGGCGTGCCGGCCGGCGCCGAGTTCGTGCGCGGGCGGATCCAGGACGCCGCCGACGTGCTGGACGGCTCCTTCGACGGCGTGCTGCACTTCGCGGCCTCCTCCCAGGTCGGCGAGTCGGTCGCGGACCCGGAGAAGTACTGGCGCAACAACGTGGCCGGCTCGCTGGAGCTGGTCGCCGCGATGCGCAAGGCCGGCGTGCGCAAGCTGGTGTTCTCCTCCACCGCCGCCGTCTACGGCGAGCCCGAGGAGGTCCCGATCGCCGAGACCGCCCGCACCTCCCCGACCAACACCTACGGCGCCACCAAGCTGGCCGTCGACCACCTGATCACCAGCGAGGCCGTCGCCCACGGCCTGGCCGCCGTCTCGCTGCGCTACTTCAACGTGGCCGGCGCCTACGGTGCGTACGGCGAGCGGCACGACCCCGAGTCGCACCTGATCCCGCTGGTCTTCCAGGCCGCGCTCGGGCAGCGCGAGCACATCGCGGTGTACGGCGACGACTACCCGACCGAGGACGGCACCTGCATCCGCGACTACATCCACGTCGCGGACCTCGCCGAGGCGCACCTGCTGGCGCTGGACGCGGCCGAGCCGGGCGAGCACCTGATCTGCAACCTGGGCAACGGCAGCGGCTTCTCGGTCCGCGAGGTGATCGAGTCGGTCAAGCGGGTCACCGGCCGCGAGATCCCGGTGGTGACCTCCGGCCGCCGGGCCGGCGACCCGGCCGTGCTGGTCGCCTCCGCCGCCCGCGCCCACCAGGCCCTCGGCTGGACCCCGCGCCGCCCGAACCTGGACGACATCGTCGCCGACGCCTGGAACTTCACCCTGGAGAAGAACGGCGGGAAGTAGCCGCCGCCCGCCGAGGCGCCGCCCCCACCTGCCCGGGGGCGGCGCCTCGGCGTCTGCGGGTGCCTACTCGGCCCGCGCCGGGCGTGCGGCGTAGGCGCGCAGGAACACCCGCACGCCGCTGCTGACGATCTCCTCCGTCTGCTCGGCCGTGAGCGGGTGCACGCCCCAGTACGAGCGCTGGGTGACCTCGGTGCCGGTGAGCAGGACGAAGTGCTGGGCCGCGAGCGCCGGATCGGCCGCCTCCAGCAGCCCCTGGTCGGCCAACTCGCCGAACCGGCGCGAGAGTTCGGCCATGGCTCGGCGGGGTCCGGTCTCCTGCCAGGCGTCCAGCAGCGGCTTCGGCAGGTGGCCGGCCTCGGCGTTGATCTGGCGGACCAGGGCGAAGTGGTCGCCGAACTCCCACAGTGTGGCCACCCAGGCCAGGCCGAACGCGACGAAGTCCGCCTCCAGGTCGGTGACCTTGGCCAACCGGCGCTCGATGACGTCCAGTTGGGCGTCCCTGACCTGCCCGGCGCTGTCCTGGACGACGGTCTGGAAGAGCAGCTCCTTGCCGGCGAAGTGGTTGTAGATGGTGCGGGTGGACACCCCGGCCTCCGCCGCGATGGCGTCGATGCTGGCGCGGGTGTAGCCGTCCCGCCCGAAGACGGTGAGGGCGGCCCGGGTGATGGCCTGGCGCTTCTCGGCCAGCCCCCGGCGGGGCGGGGCGGGCGTCTCGTTCTGGCTGCTCATCGAAGCTCCTCCGAAAACTTGCAGTCACCGTTGTACTAATTGCCATACACGTTGTACTTTACCTGATGTGCCGTCCGATCGGGCGGTGCCCTCCGTACCGCCCGACCAGGGAGACCGCCATGTCCGAGACCCAGTACCGCGTCGCCGTCATCGTCGGCAGCAACCGCCAGGGCCGGTTCGCGCCCACCATCTCCGACTGGTTCCTGCGCACCGCCCGCGGGCGGGACGACCTCGACCTGGACGTCGTCGACCTCGCCGACCACCCGCTGCCGCACCTGGGCGACACGCCCACCCCCGAGCAGGCCGAGCTGCTCGCCGCGCTCTCCCTCCGGCTGGCCGCCGCCGACGCCTTCGTGGTGATCACGCCCGAGTACAACCACAGCTTCCCCGCCGTCCTGAAGAACGCCATCGACTGGCACCGCGCCGAGTGGCAGGCCAAGCCGGTCGGCTTCGTCTCCTACGGCGGCCTCGGCGGCGGGCTGCGCGCGGTCGAGCAGCTGCGGCTGGTCTTCGCCGAGCTGCACGCCGTCACCGTCCGGGACACCGTCAGCTTCCACGGCGCCTGGGCGGTCTTCGGCGACGACGGCGAGCCGGTCGACCCGGCCGTCCCGAACGGCGCCGCCAAGGGCATGCTCGACCAGCTCACCTGGTGGGCGCGGGCGCTGCGCGACGCCCGCACCGCCCGCCCGTACGGCGTCTGAGCCCGCGCGCCGAGAAGGGGGGAACGGACATGAGCACCATCACAGGCCCGGACACCGCCGCCGCACCCGTGCGGTCCGCCGCCGCGGCCGGCCCGCGGACCGCGGCGATCGCCGCGGTGGTGGTCCTCGGCTCGCTGCTGACGGTCCTCGACACGACCATCGTCAACGTCGCCCTCAACCACCTCGCCGAGAGCTTCGACGCCCCGCTCGCCACCATCCAGTGGATCACCACCGGCTACACCCTGGCGCTCGCCACCGTCACGCCGGTCACCGCCTGGGCGATCGGACGCTTCGGCACCCGGCGCCTCTACCTGACCGCCCTCGTGCTGTTCGTGCTCGGCTCGACGCTCGCCGGACTCGCCTGGGACGCCCCTTCCCTGATCGCCTTCCGGGTGCTGCAGGGCCTCGGCGGCGGCATGGTGATGCCGGTCGGGATGACCGTCCTGGTCCGGGCCTCCGACCCGGCCCGCACCGGGCGCACGATGAGCGTGCTCGGCATCCCCGTCCTGATCGGCCCGCTCGCCGGGCCGGTGCTCGGCGGCTGGCTGGTCGACCACGCCTCCTGGCGCTGGGTCTTCCTGGTCAACCTGCCGCTCGGCGCGCTGGCGCTGCTCCTGGCCGCCCGGCTGCTGCCCCGCGGCGGCGGGCAGGGCGGGCGCCGACTGGACCTGCCCGGACTGCTGATGCTCTCGCCCGGCCTGGCCGCGCTGGTCTACGGCCTGGGCGCCGAACGCGGGAACCCGGGCGGCCTGGGCACCCTGCTGCCCGCCCTGGCCGGCGCGGCCCTGGTCGCCGGGTTCGTCGTCCGGTCGCTGACCGCCCGCGAGCCGCTGCTCGACCTGCGGCTGCTGCGCCGCCGCTCCTTCGCCGCCCCCGCCGCCACCATCGCCCTGGTCGGCTGCGGCTACTTCGGCTCGATGCTGCTGCTCCCGCTCTACTACCAGCTGGTGCGCGGCGAGAGCGCCACCGCGGCCGGCCTGCTCGGCATCCCGCAGGCCCTGGCCACCGGCCTCACCATGCAGGTCGCCGGCCGGCTGACCGACCGCTTCGCCCCCGGCCGGATCGTGCTCACCGGCGTCGCCACGGCCGCCACCGGCTTCGCCGCCTTCACCGTCCAGGTCGCCGCCGACACCCCGTTCCGGCACCTGATCGCGGCGCTGGTGGTGATGGGTGCCGGCATCGGCATGACGCTGATGCCCGCGATGGCGGCCGTCACCCGCAGCGTCGCACCCGCCGACGTCCCGGCCGCCACCACCCTGCTCACCATCGTCCAGCAGGTCAGCGGCTCGGTCGGCACCGCGCTGATGTCCGTCGTGCTCACCGGGGCGATGGCCGACCGGCTGCCGGAGATCGGCGACGGAGGCCTCGGCGCCCTGCGGACCCTGACCGGACCGGCCCGGGCCGCACTCGCCCCCGGCCTCGCGGACGCCTTCCGGGACACCTACGGATGGGCCGTGGCCCTGCTCGCCCTCGCGCTGCTGCCCGCCCTGCTGATGTCCCGCCGCAAGCCGGTCCAGGACGGCCCCAAGTCACGCCAAGTGCGCACCTCCTGACGAAACTTCACCAAACCCCCACCCGGTCGCCCCCCACCCCGTACGCTGAATCCGGTACCGGTGGGGGTCGGCGCCTCGGCCTCACCGGCAACCGGTGGGCGGGCGGAGTGGAAGTGCCCAGGTCGCGGCACTGGGCCCGGGCCGTAGCCCCGTGCGCAGGCCGGTCCGAGCAGGGGGGAACTGACGATGGGGCGGATCCGCGTCCTGGTGGTCGACGACCACCGGATCTTCGCCGAGGCCCTGGCCGCGGCGCTCGCCGCCGAGCCCGATGTGGAGGTCGGCGCAGCCGGCAGCGCGGCCGCCGCCGAACGCGCCCTGGAGCGGGCCGCGGTCGAGGGCCGCGCCTTCGACGTGGTGCTGATCGACGCGGACCTCGGCGCCGGGGCCGAGGCCGTCCCCACCGTCCCGCGCCGACCCGTCCGCCCCGGCGAGGGCCTGTCCGACGCGGCCCGGCGGCGCCTGCCGTCCCCGGTGCCCGCACCCCGGCGCCCTCCCGGCATCCCGGTGCCGCCCGTCGGCCACCCCGCCGGGCCGTCCGCGGACGCGTACCGCACCGCACCGGCACCCGACGGCATCACCCTGCTCGCCCGGGCCCGCCGCAACCACCCGGCGGTGCGCGCGATCGTCCTGGCCGCCGCCGACGACCCGCACCGCGCCGCCCGCGCCCTGCACGCCGGCGCCACCGGCTGGGTCGCCAAGGAGAGTTCGCTCGCCCGCCTGCTGGCCGTGGTCCGCGGGGTGCTGCGCGACGAGACGCACCTGCCGCCGGCGCTGCTCACCGGCGTCATCCGGGAGCTGACCACCGCCCGGCGGGACCGCACCGAGAGCGAACGCCTCGTCGACACCCTCACCCCGCGCGAGAAGCAGATCCTGCGCTGCATGGTCGCCGGCCTCGGCCGCCAGGCCGTCGCCGAACGGCTCTACCTCTCCCCGCACACCGTGCGCACCCACATGCAGAACGTCCTCGGAAAGCTCGGGGTGCACTCCACCCTGGCCGCCGTCGCGGTGGCGCGCCGGGCCGGCGTCAGCCCGTCCGAGCCGGCCGTGCCCGCAGTCCCGCCGTCCGTCGCCACCACCACGGCCCCCGGCGCCGGCTGACCCGCGTCCCGTCGCACCGACCCCGTCGGGTCCGTCAGGTCCGCCAGTCCTAGCCGGGGATGTTGTCGAAGGGGGCGACGAGCCGGCGCAGCAGCCCGGCGAGTTCGCCCTGCTGGCCGGCGGTGAGCTGGGCGAGCAGCTCCCGCTCGTGCGCGAGCAGCCCGGCGAGCGCCTGGTCGGCGCGGTCGCGTCCGTCGTCGGTGAGCCGGACCAGTACGCCGCGCCGGTCGTCCGGGTCGGGCAGGCGCTTGACCAGGCCCTTGCCGGTGAGCCGGTCGATCCGGTTGGTCATCGTGCCGGAGGTCACCAGGGTCTGGGTGAGCAGCTGTCCGGGGGAGAGCTGGTAGGGGGAGCCGGCCCGCCGCAGTGCGGTCAGGACGTCGAACTCCCAGGGCTCCAGGCCGTGCTCGGCGAAGGCCGTCCGACGGGCGCGGTCCAGGTGCCGGGCGAGCCGGCTGACCCGGCTGAGCACCTCAAGTGGTTCCACGTCGAGGTCGGGGCGCTCTCGGCGCCATGCTGCGACCAGGCGGTCGACCTCGTCCTCCATGACGATCAGTGTATCGGGGGATGTGTCGATGTGAAGTCTCTTGACGTCGAGAAATGTAACGTGGAAGCTACGCCTGGATATCTTGATGTCGAGATACTTGCGAGGTCGACCATGAGCACCCCCACCTGGGACCCGGCCCAGTACCTGCGCTTCGCCGACGAACGGACCCGCCCGCTGCGGGACCTGCTCGCTCGCGTCCCCGCCGTCCCGCACGAGCCGGCCGCCACGATCCTGGACATCGGCTGCGGCCCCGGCAACTCCACCGCCGTCCTGCGCGAGCGCTGGCCCACGGCCCGGATCACCGGCATCGACAACTCCGCCGAGATGCTCGCCACCGCCCGCACCGAGGGCGAGCCCTCCGCCGACTACCTGCTCGCCGACGCGGGCGGCTACGACCCGGCCTGCGCCGGGCCCGACCTGATCGCCTCCAACGCCACCCTGCAGTGGATCGACGGGCACCTCGCCCTGCTGCCCCGCTGGGCGGGGGCGCTCAAGCCCGGCGGCGTGATCGCCTTCCAGGTGCCGGGGAACTTCGGCTCGCCCAGCCACACGCTGCTCGCCGAGCTGCGCCGGACCCCCCGCTGGCGCGCCCTGCTCGGGGCGGACTCCACCCGGGCCGGCGCCCACGAACCCGGCGAGTACCTGGAGGTGCTCGCCGGCGCCGGGTGCGCCGTCGACGTCTGGGAGACCACCTACAGCACCCTGCTTCCCGGGCCGGACCCGGTGCTGGAGTGGGTCAAGGGCACCGCGCTGCGGCCCGTCCTCACCCGGCTCACCGACCCCGCCGAGCGGGCCGCCTTCCTCGCCGAGTACGGCGCCCTGCTGCGCGGGGCCTACCCGGCCGGGCCGCACGGCACCGTCTTCCCGTTCCGGCGGATCTTCGCCGTCGCGGTCCGGCAGGGGCGGCCCGCGCGCTCGGGCCGGGACTAGCCCTTCCGCTCGCCCACCAGCTTGGGGTGCCGCTCCATGCCCTCCAGGCCGTGCCAGGCCAGGTTGACCAGGTGGGCGGCCACCTCGGCCTTCTGCGGCTTGCGCACCTCCAGCCACCACTGGCCGGTCAGCGCGACCATCCCCACCAGCATCTGCGAGTACATCGGGGCCAGCCGCGGGTCGAAGCCCCGCGCCTTGAACTCCAGGCCGAGGATGTCCTCCACCTGGGTCGCGATGTCGCTGATCAGCGAGGCGAAGGTGCCGGTCGACTGGGCCACCGGCGAATCCCGGACGAGGATCTTGAAGCCGTCCGTGGAGGTGTCGATGTAGTCCATCAGCGCGAACGCCGCCTGCTCCAGCAGCTCGCGCGAGTGCCCGCCGGTCAGCGCCCCCGTGACCATGTCGAGCAGCAGCTGCATCTCGCGGTCGACCACCACCGCGTACAGCCCCTCCTTGCCCCCGAAGTGCTCGTACACCACCGGCTTGGACACCCCGGCGCGCTCGGCGATCTCCTCCACCGAGGTGCCGTCGTAGCCGCGTTCCGCGAACACCGACCGGCCGATCTCCAGCAGCTGCTCCCGTCGCTGCTTCCCGGTCATCCGGACCCGGCCGCCGCGGCGGCGGGCCGCCGGGGTGCCGGAACCCGTCGGGGCAGCGGCACGCGGACGGGCCGGCGCCGCACCGGGCGCGGCGTCCGTCCGCGTGCTCTCGTGGCCGCCTGTGCTGTCTGCGCTGCTCCCGTTCACCCCTACATCATGCTGCAGGCGCGGCCTCATGCGGCGCGGCGGGCGGCGATCCGCTCCGCGTCCGGCCAGCGGACGTCCCGGACCCAGCCGGCCAGCTCGAACCAGCGGATCAGCCGGGCCGAGGAGTCGATCTGCCCGCGCAGCACGCCGTGCCGGGCCGAGGTCGGGTCCGCGTGGTGGAGGTTGTGCCAGGACTCGCCGCAGGAGAGGACCGCCAGCCACCAGACGTTGCCGGACCGGTCGCGCGAGCGGAACGGGCGCGCGCCGAGCGCGTGGCAGATCGAGTTGATCGACCAGGTGACGTGGTGCAGCAGCGCCACCCGGACCAGCGAGCCCCAGAAGAAGGCGGACAGCGCCCCCTGCCAGGACAGCGTGACCAGCCCGCCGACCAGCGGCGGCAGCAGCATCGAGATCGTGGTCCAGAGCCAGAACAGCCGGGAGATCCGCCTTATGGCCGGGTCGCCGACCAGATCGGGCGCGTACTTCAGCTGCGGGGTCTGCTCCTCGTCGAAGAGCCAGCCCATGTGCGCCCACCAGAGGCCCTTGAGCAGGGCCGGGATGGTCTCCCCGTACCGCCACGGCGAGTGCGGGTCGCCCTCCTTGTCGCTGAACCGGTGGTGCCGGCGGTGGTCCGCCACCCAGCGCACCAGCGGGCCCTCGATCGCGAGCGACCCGGCCACCGCCAGGCTCAGCCGGATCGCCCGGTTCGCCTTGAAGGCGCCGTGGGTGAAGTAGCGGTGGTAGCCGACCGTGATGCCGTGGCAGGTGAGGAAGTACATGACGGTGGCGATCGCCAGGTCCGTCCACCCCAGTCCCCAGCCCCAGGCCACCGGCACGGCGGCCAGCAGGGCGACGAACGGTACGGCGATGAAGGACCCGAGCGCGATCCGCTCGGCGAGCCCCTGGCTCTCTCCGCCACGGGTGGCGGAGAGCAGTGTCGGGGCGGGGTCGATGGAGAGCGCGGTATCGGAGCGCGCCTCGCCGGCCTGAATGGTCATGGGCGTCCCTTGGGGGGAGGGGGGCGAAGGCTACGTTGGCGTAACCTACGGCATCGTAGGTTGTGGTTCGTCACCAAGGGAATACGCGGCCGGGGGCAGGTGGGCGTATTTCACCCGACTGGATGGACAACGAGCGGAATCCACGCGGGCGCGACCGGTCGCGCAATGGTGGTGGAGCTATGCGGTCACAACCCTTAGGCTGTGTCGGAGCGCCTCGGGCGCTGCGAGTTGATGATCGATCCGCCGTGGTGTAATGGCAGCACAGGGCCCTTTGGAGGCCTTTGTCTGGGTTCGAATCCTAGCGGCGGAGCCAGTGGATGCCCGTGTTTCGGGCTCGTCACCACACCGCCGGTATTGTCTGTGGCGCTCGGCGGACTGTGCGAAGGGCGACCGGCCTGGGTCGCGGCCGGGCTGCTCTGCCCTCTCTGTGAACCGACTGAGGAGCCTCCCCCCGTGAGTGCCAATTCGCCTGCCGCCGTTGTCGTGCTCGCCGCCGGTGGCGGGACCCGGATGAAGTCGAACAGCCTGCCCAAGGTGTTGCACGAGGTGTGCGGGCGTTCGCTGGTCGGGCACGCGGTGGCGGCGGCGGAGGAACTGACCCCGCGGCAGCTGGTCGTGGTGGTCGGCCACATGCGGGAGAAGGTGCAGGAGCACCTGGCGGCGCACTACCCGGCGGCGCGCGCCGTGGTGCAGACGGAGCAGAAGGGCACCGGGCACGCGGTGCGGACCGCCCTGGAGTCGCTGGCGGCCGACGGGGTGGAGCTGGACGGCACGGTGATCGTCACCACCGGGGACGCGCCGCTGCTGACCGGCGCGACGCTGAGCGCGCTCGCGCAGGCGCACACCGAGCAGGGCAACGGCGTGACCGTGCTGACCGCCGTGGTGCCGGACCCGTTCGGCTACGGGCGGATCCTGCGCGACCGGGCCGACGGCGCGGTCGCCGCGATCGTCGAGGAGAAGGACGCCTCGGACGAGCAGCGGACGATCGACGAGATCAACTCCGGCGTCTTCGCCTACGACGCCAAGCTGCTGGCCGAGGCGCTGTCCCGGGTGACCACGGACAACGTGCAGGGCGAGGAGTACCTCACCGACACCCTGGAGATCCTGCGCACGGCCGGCCACCGGGTGGGCGCCGTGGTGGCGACCGACTACCGGGACATCCTGGGGATCAACGACCGGGTGCAGCTGGCGCAGGCCCGCCGCCTGCTGAACGACCGCCTGCTGGACCAGGCGATGCGCGCGGGCGTCACCGTGGTGGACCCGGCGACGACCTGGTTCGACGTGCAGGTCTCGTACGAGCCGGACGCGGTGGTGCTGCCGGGCACCCAGCTGAAGGGCACCACCCACCTGGGCGAGGGCTGCGAGGTGGGCCCGAACTCCACGATCAAGGACACCGCGATCGGCGCCGGCGCACATGTGAGCAACACCACGGCGGACCGCGCCGAGATCGGCGAGCTGGCCTCCGTCGGCCCGTACGCCTACCTGCGGCCGGGGGCGCGGCTGGCCCGCAGGGCGAAGGTCGGCACCTACGTCGAGGTGAAGAACTCGGAGCTGGGCGAGGGCGCCAAGGTGCCGCACCTCTCCTACATCGGGGACGCCACGATCGGCGAGGGCACCAACATCGGCGCGGCCTCGGTGACGGTGAACTACGACGGGGTGAACAAGCACCGCACGGTGGTGGGGGCCCACTGCCGCACGGGTTCGGACAACATGTTCATCGCCCCGGTGACCATCGGCGACGGTGCCTACACCGCGGCCGGCTCGGTGATCACCGGCGACGTCCCGGCCGGTGCGCTGGGCGTGAGCCGGGCGCAGCAGCGCAACATCGACGGCTGGGTGCTCCGCAAGCGCTCCGGTACGGACTCCGCGCGCGCGGCGTACGTCGCGCAGGCGCGGGAGGTCGCGCCCGCCGAGGGCGACAAGGGCTGAGCGGGCCGTTCGCCGGCTCCGGGGCCGGTCCGGGAGGGCCGGTCCGGGCCTGCGGGCCGTCCGAGGGGCGGTCCCGAGGCGGACGGTTTCTGCGCGGGCGCGTAACCTGGGGGACATACGTGCGCCATTGGGCTTACCGCCCGCGTCCAGGCGTACCGACAAGCCCCGACCTCCATCGCCAGCAGGCCTCTGCCTGCCCGCGGTGCGGACGGGTTCAGCGTCAGCAACGCGAGGAGACGGTGCAGTGAGCGGGATCACGACGTCGGGTGAGAAGAAGCTGAAGCTCTTCTCCGGCCGTGCCCACCCGGAGCTGGCAAGGGAGGTCGCCGAGTCGCTGGGGACCGAGCTGGTCCCGACCAAGGCCCTGGACTTCGCCAACGGCGAGATCTACGTGCGCTTCCTGGATTCGGCGCGCGGCGCCGACTGCTTCGTGATGCAGAGCCACACGGCTCCCATCAACCAGTGGATCATGGAGCAGTTGATCATGATCGATGCTCTGAAGCGGGCCTCCGCCCGGAGCATCACCGCGATCCTGCCGTTCTACGGCTACGCCCGCCAGGACAAGAAGCACCTGGGCCGCGAGCCCATCTCGGCCCGCCTGGTGGCGGACCTGCTGGCCACCGCCGGCGCCGACCGGATCATGGCGGTGGACCTGCACACCGCGCAGATCCAGGGCTTCTTCTCCGGCCCGGTGGACCACCTGTTCGCGCTGCCGCTGCTGGCCGACTACGTGGGCGACAAGGTCGACCGCTCGCGGCTGACCGTCGTCTCGCCGGACGCCGGCCGGGTCAAGGTCGCCGACCAGTGGTCGGACCGCCTGGGTGCGCCGCTGGCGATCATCCACAAGCGCCGCGACATGACGCAGGCCAACACCATCCTCTCCGCCGAGGTGGTCGGTGACGTCAAGGGCCGCGTCTGCGTCCTGGTCGACGACATGATCGACACCGCCGGCACCATCTGCGCCGCGGCCGACGCCCTGTTCGAGAACGGCGCGGCGGACGTCATCGTGGCGGCCACCCACGGTGTGCTCTCCGGCCCGGCCGCGGACCGCCTGAAGAACTCCCGGGTGAGCGAGTTCGTGTTCACCAACACCCTGCCCACCCCGGCCGAGCTCCAGCTCGACAAGATCACCACGCTGTCGATCGCCCCGTCGATCGCCGCCGCGATCCGCGAGGTGTTCGAGGACGGCTCGGTGACCAGCCTCTTCGAGGGTGTGCACTGACCTTCGCACCACCCGTGCGCGGACCTTCGGGGGCGTGCACTGACGAAGCCTCGGGCGGGGGGGCCCCGCGCCCCCCCGCCCGGGCGCCCCCCCCGATTAAGGCGGGGCCCCCCGGGGGGGAGGCTCGAGGAAAATATCGCGGGGGGGGGGCGGGGGGGCGGGTGGGGGGGGGGGGG